>NZ_DASRXP010000468.1:0-22021 GCF_035687465.1 Kribbella sp. | reverse complement strand
GCAGCGCAGCGAGAACATGACTGAGCACGTGATCAGCGCGCTGGACGGCTTGGATGCCTTGAGCAACAAAGTACGCCGGAAGGTCGCCGGCCGACTCGGGTCGCTCGCCAATCACGTCAGTGATCAGATCCACCACGCGCTGGTGGATGATCTGGCGGGCGAACTGAGAGAGTCGACCGGCCACGGGCTGATCAGGCCGTTGGTGGTCGACGGTCAGCCGGTGGGCCATCTGCTGATCAAGACCGAAGTCAGATACCAGCAGGCGGAACCGGTCGGCGCGCAAAGTGAGGACCACTGGCAGGAACGCCTTCGGGTCGGGTTCAGCGGCAACTCCGGAGATCAGTCGAACAGTACGACGACCTCGGTGGCGGCAGGCGCCGGCGCCGGAGCGGCCGATGTCGGTGGCTCGGGGGTAGGGGTCGGGCCGTCCGTGCAGAGCAGTCGGAGTACTGCGCGCTCGGGTTCGCTGAGTGCGGGTGGTACGGCGATCCAGGTCGGCGTGCAGCGGTACACCGGACCGACGCAGGCCTATCGAGTCGTGCTCGACCATACGGTGACCATTGCGCTAGGCAACGATGTGGCCGAAGAGGTGAAGGCCAGTACCGAGGCGTTGCTGCGGTTCCAGGTGAATGATGCCTACCGCTACGGCCTTCCGGTGGATGCCACGGCTGTGGTCAAGGATGCCGATGGCAGGCCGGTCATCGAGAACGGCCGACAGGTGGTGCAAGGTGACCCGAGAACAGATCCCAGCCGCAAGCTCGAACTTCCTTCCTGGACGGGAATCGCGGCCGGCCAGCTAAGAGGTCCGGGGCCCTGGGCGGTGCAGGCGCTCACCGGTGGGGACGAGGCTCTCCCGGATGTCGCAAAGCATCTCAGCAAGCAGGGATACCTTCCGCCGTTGGACGCAAACGGCGAGCCCGATCTCACGAAGCTGTCGGAAGACCCGGTTGAGCGGCTGGGTCAGCTGCTCAATCTGACCGAGGTCCGGAACCAGTTCTCCGCGCTCCGCCTGGAGACGGGGTACGACATTGCAGTACAGACCGGGTTGCAGCTCACCCTGGTCCGGCCGCGGCTCGGGCACGCGACGGAGAGCATCACTTTGCGCATCGACATCGAGCCGGACTACTCCGCACACAAGGCGATCGGCGTCACCACCGACGAGGCGGTCGTCATCCTCAACATCGGATCGAACAGCACCGGTCGGTCCGGCGGCAGAGCGAAGTCACTGCCCTGGTCGGCCAAACTCGGCCTCAGCGGTGACGCGGCTGGTGGGCTTGGTGGCTCGACCGGTTTCTCGTACAGCAGGTCGTCGCTGGGCCGCGCTCTCAACTGGGTGACGGGCGGCACGGTCAACCAGGTGACGTTGGTGGAGAGCAAGTCCCCGGTCGCGGTGTTCGAGATCCCGCACAAGCTGACGGTCACGCAGTTGGACGATGGCAAGAAGATCTCCGTCCACAAAGGTACGCAGGGGACCGGTGCCCGCGTACTCATGGACAGCGACTTCCTGCCCTCCGACGAACCTTCGGCAACCACGAGTACGCCGTACAGGTCGGTCGACGGCCCGGTTGCCGCGAAGGTGCTCGACCGGGCGATTCTGCTGGGCCTGGATACCGGCAACTTGCTGGACTCACTGCCGCCGTCGATCCGGATGGACCACACCGCGTTGCGTCACCTCGCGTCGTTCCTCAATCCGAGGAGTCTGATGTCCCACCCGGGCTGGACCAGTACGCCGTACCGGACCCAGGTGGTCGTCCGTGGCGGCGTGGTGCCGGGGCAGGCGCGCGTCTCGCTGGTGGGCGAGATCCGGGATGTGGAACACGTCGGGGTGACCGATGGGGTGGCCGGCCACATCAATCTGTCGCTGAGCAGTCAGGGGATGACCAGCGCGACCTCCACCGGTAGCAGTTGGACAGGCTCGGCCGGAGGGGTCGGCGATCAAGCATCGGGCGGTGGGCTGGCCGGTCGTCGCTCGGAGAGCAGGGTCACGTCCACCAGCGTGGGACAGATCTGGGGTGCTGAACAGCTGACGATCGAGGTCGGCCGGCACTACGTCTTCAAGGCTTCGGTGGACTTCGACCTCCAGGTCAGCGACGGAACGGTCACAGGGAACGTGACCGGCGCCACCGAGTCGGTGCATGCGCCGGGGCAGACGGTGTTCCAAGTCCCGGAGCGCGACGCCCTGCGCTTCTACAGCGAGGGTGAGCTGGCGCTGCCGGTGCACATGGTCGCGGATGCTGTGGAGCGGTTTCTCAACGACAAGTTGTCCCTCGACCGCAAGACGTTGCCTGCGCTGTTGCGACGCTACCGGGCGGACCTGGCTGCGGCTGCACCTGCGCCGGCTTTGAGCGAGCGGCACACCCCCGAGGTGCTGACAGCCAAGGTTGCCGCCACAGTTGGGCCCCGGCCGACGCCGATGATGGTTACGGCCGCGGAGAAGCTGAACCTGGTGCTGGAGCGAGCGGTCGGCCTGGGCAAGATCCCGCAACTCGTGGCGCTGCCTGAGGACTACCGCACCTCACTCGGCGGCGACCCGGTCGAGAGCGTCACGCTGTCGGACGACGCAGAACTTCTGGACACGGTGACGGCGGTCGTGGAGTCGGCGGGAGTGCCGGTCGAGCAGGATCCTGTGCTGGCGACGAGCTTCTTCAGGGAACTGGGCGGCGCCCGGTGGTGGGGCCGGATCGACGACATGCTGAGTCCGGGTGGGCTCGTCCGGAGCTACCCGCTCACGCGGCCGGGCGGTGGTTCGCAGCAGAAGATCAGCGTGCGGATCAAGGCGAAGTTCGTCGACGGCACTGCCGAGAGCCTTGGCGAGACCCAGGAAGCGGGCGCCATCTCCCAGAGCTACCTCTACGAGTGGTTGCGCCGCTCGCAGGGCATCGGGCGGTCGATCGGCGGATCGGGAAATCTGGAAACCGGCCACGGCGGCTCCAGCACGCTGGGGACCGATCGAAGCGGAGGAGTCACGGCGGAAGTCGGTCACCAGTCGACCCGGCTGGAACGCATCGCCAGCTTCGCCAAGAGGGAACGGATCCGCCGCGTTCTGCAGCTGACGATCGAAGTGACCCTTGAGCAGCCCGACACTCACGGCCTGGTACGACGCGCCGTCGGCTGGGCTGGTGGTTCGCTGAACGAGCAAGAGGTCTTCCGTGCGGAGCTCCTCGGCGAGGTCGTCCAGCTCATTCCGGCGGCACTGGTCGATCACGGACACAACGCCGAAGCCGAGACGACTCCAGCCCAGCTGGTCGATCACCGTCGGCCGACCTTGCCCAGCAGCTACGTCGTCAAAAGTACGACGCCGTTCGGCCGGGGTAATCCGGTCAGCGACGAACTGCTCGACGCGGTCAGTAAGGTTCTCGCCCGCGCGGACCTGCTGAATCCGATCGGCGTACGGATGTATCGGGCCGAGCTGGCGAACCAGTTCTCGGCTTCCGCCCGGAACGCCACGTTCTCCCGGATGGCGACCGGGCAGGGTTACGCGATGACACCGCTGCCCGTGCCAGGGCACGCGAACCAGGTCGTCGAGGTCACGGTCGAAGCGAACGTCTCGGATGTCCAGCCGGTTACCGGCCCTCTCGGCGACACCGAGCTCGGTGAGGTCAACCGGAGCGAGTGGACGACCTCGACCGCGGTGTCGCTCGGCCGGCTGCTCCCGCTCAGCGGCGGACTGTCCACCAGCGGCGACGAGTCCAGTCAACTCAACGAGCTGGGTGTGAGTGGTGGCCTGTCGGCCGGCGAGCAGGTGTCGGACCGGGTCGGCGATCTCAACGGTGTGCGGCGGGAGCGGAGCAGGTTCGAGAAGGGGACCGTGGTGACGGCCCGGGTCCGCGTCAGCTACGACCTGACCGTCGAGCGGAAGAGCCTGAAGCGCGGGGGTGGCGAGTCGTCTCGCCGCGTCGTCCGGGTGCCGGGGGCAGCCACCGGTGAGGCCTCCTTGACGATGTTCCAGCACGAGTACGACGCGATGATCGCCCGGATGGAGCGAGGCGAGACGGTCACGACGCCTTGGACGGCAGACAATGCGGCGCCACCGGCGAAGCAGTACCTGACGGTCCGGCCGTGGGTAATCGCCGATCCGGCCGCTCCGTCGAAGGTGTTGACCGATGCGCTCACCCGTGCCCGCGAACAGCAGGTCGAGATCCTGCTGACCGTCACAGACCCCGATGGACGCATGCGCCACTACCAGGCCTTGCCGGACGGCAGCCTGCACGGCGACCCGGAGGACGGCGGATTCGCCGAGGCGTTCGCGACGCTGCACCCACGTCTGGCCGAACTGGCTGACGAGGCCGGTGTGAATCTCAGGAGCCTCTACAACTCGACCGGCAGCACGCTGCCGTTCACCACCGCGGTGGCCGCGGCGGTGGAGGCCGAGGGGTTGTCGGCCACGGTTCATCCGCAGCCGCTCTTCCCGCTGTCCAGGGGCGACCTGCCCGGCGAGGCGATCACGCCGGCCAGTGACCGTGGCTCCGCGGGAACGACCCTCGGCGCCATCGGCAGTGGAGGCAACGCGGCGAAACTCGGAGGATTCGTTGCCGATGATCCCGTTCAGGACCACGCGGTTCTCGCACAGCAGGTGAAGCGAGCGCTCGCAGACTCCGAGCTGCGCCCCTACGCCGGTGTCGTCGCGCTGTCTCCGATCGGTGACGGGATGGTGGTCGAGGTGACCACCAATACCGCCAAGACGATCGTGGTCCGCTTCACGGTTGGACCGGTCGCCGACGGCCACCCAGCGGCGTACCGGCTGACTGGCGGGACCGAGGACGCCGTCGTGACGGTGTCCGACCGGATCAAAGCGGAGGATTTGCGCAGGGCTATCGTGCACGAGATCCGCGAACTCTCCAGGCTCACGCCCGAAGGCGACTTCACCCCGCACGAGCAGGGCCGGATGGGGGAGATGCTCTACCTGGATCAAGAACTCGAGCTGCAGGAGCACTACGAAGGACACGATCCGGCCCGGCGGCGCCTCTACCAAGCGAAGATGCGGGAGCTGGTCGAGGAGCTCCGGCTGGCTGAGGATGCGGGCCGCAGGCAACAGTTGGAGCCGATGGTCCGGGACGTCGTCGAACGCCACGTCACCGAGCAGGCCGCCACCGGGCAGTTGTCGCCGTACGGCGGTCCGGTGCGGCTCGAGCAGGAGCAGGTGGAGCTCCACATCATGCCCAGGCACTCTGCTGGGTCGCCTGCGATGGGGACCAAGTTCCACCCGGACTTCGACTTCGACCAGTTGGGGCTCCTGGCGCAAGACGTGGTCGACCGGGCGCCGATCCCGATCGACCAGGACGCGGAGACCGGCTTTTCCGCCCATGAGTACGACTTCGGCCCGGGCGTTGTCATCGGCGAGAGCGGCACTGGTCGGGTCCGCGTCTGGGTGGATCCCACTGGTAGCGTCCGGACCGTGCACCCAGTGGACAGGTCGCGATGATCAGCTTCGGCTACCGCCTCACGGATCCGGCGACTCTTCAGGGCTGGGAACACGGTCACGATGTCGGTACGGCTGCCAAGTCCGACCTCTGGTGGTCCGGCTTTCCCGGCGACGTCAGTATCTCCGTCGGCGCGGACGAGATCAGCACCCGGTTCGGCTGGGTTCCGCTGCTGCACTTCGCCGCGTCGATCGTCGGGATCACGGAAGAACTGTCCCCGCCGGGGAGCAGCGCCGTTTACTCCTTCACGGAGGCAGACGAGCAACTGCGGTTCGATCGTGGGCGAGAGCTGATCCAGATCAGTGCGAGTTTCACCCCCGAGGTGGTGTCCACCTCACTGCCAGACCTGTCCCTCGCCGCTCGCGGGTTCGCGGCGCGGCTGGTGGACGAGTTGTCGGTGCGCTATCCCCGCTTGTCACAGAACCCGGCGATCACCGATTTGCTGGAACGATCAGCGGGCGAAGGCGTCTCTGGTCAGGAAGGCTAGTTGGGCGCGCTTCGGCGGCTTTTCGTACTGCGGGACGTCGGTCACCGGACCAAGCTCGAATCCACAGCGCTTGAGGCGATCGAGTGCCTTGTCGTTGCGTGCATCGGGCTCGACCACGAGGCGCGGATGGCCTTGCTGGATGAGCAGGAACTCGCCGATCGCCTGGAGCAGGTGACCGGTGAAGCCCCGGCGCGGCTCGCCCGCCGCCACCAGCAGGTGGGCACCGATGTCCCCGGCCTCAACAGGATAGGCCTCGCCGACCGGGTCAGCCTGCGGATCGTAGGTCTGCAGCAAAGCGACGGGTACTCCGTCGCGCTGCACCAGGTAGACGTGATGGGTGGGCAGCGAGTCCAGGAACTGGTAGATCCCGGCGACGCTCTCGCGTGATTCCCCACCCATGCCCCAGTACTGGGCGCGATCGGCCGAGACCCAGTCGTAGATCAGGTCGAGGTCACGCTCAGGATCCGAAGGGATGATCTGGACCGTACCGAAGCCGGGGACAGTCCTTTCGAAGGCGAGGTCTTCGGGGGTGAGCTTGTCCCACGCCGTTTCGATCGGGGCCAGGTCGCCGCGGAGGTAGAGGGGCAACTGGTTGTGGTGGAACGGGTCGCCCAGTACGCCGGAGGCGCCGAGCGGGACGATCCACCTGCTGTTCGAGCGATCGGCGAGATCCCAGGCGAAGCGGGCGGCCGAGCCACGGATACAGACGTCGGTGAGACCGGGCAGTGCCGAGGTGGACATCACGCAGTGGTGATCTCCTGAGAGCCCGAGGTCCAGTGGTTCCTCGTCCGGGGCGAACAGAGGGCCGCGCAGCTGATGCAGTGGTGAGAGTTGGTGGGTTTCGCCCCACGGTCCGCGGGGCTTCTTGGCCGTGACCTCCTCGAGGGCCTCGTGGGCCAGCCGGCTCAGGTCGAGCTCGGGCAGCAGGTCGGTGGTGAGCAGGTTCTCCAACGCGAAGGAGGTGTGCGTGAGCGTGTCCATCCAGGGCATGAACATCTCCGGGCAGCCGGAATCCTGGTCGAGCACAGCGATGCTCGGGTGCTCCGCGAGACGCCGGCTGAGCGCCTTCCGGACTGCGGCATAGGTGGAGGCGATGTTGCTGGTGGCATCCATTCGCCGGTCCCAGTCCTGCAGACGGGCTCGCAGTAACGCGGCCGGCGGGGAGAGTTCTTCCAACCCTGCCAGGAGATCCAGGATGCCGCCGGCTGAACCGAGCCAGGTGTCGGTGTGGATGGACGGCATGTCGGCGATGGTCCACGCGTCTCGCGAAGTCAGCAGCTCGCGGATGCGGTGGGATCGGTGTGGCGCCGCGAACTCGTCCCCCAGGTCCTTGGCCAGCTCACGGGCATTGGCCATCACGGCGTACCCGTCGACCGTTGCCCGAGGCATCGGCTCGTACCAGCCCTGCCACTCGTACTTGGCTTCCCAAGCCGGTACTACGCGCTGTTCGTTGTCCGGGTGTCTCGTCGGGACGATTCCGGCGGTCCGATGGAGCAGGCCGCCGGAGGTGTCCGCGGCCATCACCACGTTGACCGGCTCAGCCCAGTCGCTGAACGCCTCGTCCACGTCGGCGACAGTGGTTGCCCTCAGCAACTTAGGCAGCGCCTCGAACCCCAGCCGCCCAGTAACCCGAGGCGGATACCGCAGACTGGTCGCCTGCCCGAGTCCGCCAGCGCCGCCCTGTCCTGGCTCTCCGCCTCCGCCTTCCCTCTGGTCCGGGCCGCCGATGATGATCGGGCCGCGGGCGGTTTCGATCACCTCGATCTGCACCGGATCCTGGCCGGCGACCTCGATCACCTCGGTATGAACGGTCGCCGGCTGCCAGCCGTCCGGTCCGAGTGCCTCGACTCCGGACGAGGTGCGGCGGAGTTGTTCGCGGTAGAGGTCCTGGTAGTCCGCCATCGCGTTGGTGATCGCCCACGCGACCCCGCCGGTGTGCCCGAAGTGCGCGATCCCCGGAATCCCCGGAACCGCGAGCCCCACCACGTCGTACTCCGGGCACGACAACCGGAGTTGCTGGTAGATCCCCGGGCTCTCGATGTAGCGATGTGGATCGCCCGCGATGATCGCGGATCCCGTCACGGTGTGATCCCCGGGGATCAACCAGCCGTTGCTGCCCGCAGTACGGGGGCCTTCGGAGTTGAAGAGATCGGCGGCCGCCTCACCGAGGTGGTTGACGACGTGCTCGCGCCACAGCTTGCTGGGAAAGCCGGCGAACAGGATGTGGATGCCCATCCAGATGCCGAGCGGCGCCCACGGCTCCCACTCCTCGCGCGTCAGTCCCGTCGCCGCGAACTCCGGGGCGCGCTGGGCGCCGGTGGGCATCCCGTGGTTCACGCCGGCCACGTACGCCGAGATCCACTCGCGGGTGGGTTCGTCGAGGGCCTGGTAGCAGCGTTCGGCGGTCTCGCCGAGGCGGGCCTGACGGGCGAAGGTGTCCCAGCCGATCGCCTCGCGGCCGAGGAAGGCGGCGCTGGTGCCGAGGAAGCGGCGTCGCTCCAGCTCGAGTTGCCACGCGCGGTCACCAGCCGCGTTGAGGCCCTGGAGGTAGGCGAGCGCGAGCGGATCGCCGGCCCTCAAATGCGGGACACCCCAGATGTCCCGGAAGACCTTGGCGTTCACTCGCCGTCCCTTCATGGAGGCTCGGTAATTAGGTTAGGCTGCGCTAACTTACAAGTCAGCGTGTTGGGCCGCAATGCCCATTTTGACCGGTCTCGCCGACAGGAGGCAGTTGTGGGGCATGGTTGGGAAGGTGTGGTCCTCAAGCTGTTCCGGGGCAAGGACTTCAAGTTCACCGTGACGGGTGCCGAGCAGGTGACCGAACGCTATCGCCGCGTGCATTTCACCGACGGCGGCCTGCTGGAGGCGATCGGCATCCATCCGACGATGTGGGTGCGGTTCTGGTTCGACAATGCGGGCAAACCGCACCAGCGGGCGTACACGCTGGTCGACCCGGACGTGGCAGCCGGAACCTTCAGCGTCGAGTTCGCGCTGCATGACGGTTGCGCGTCCGACTGGTCCCGCAGGGCCGAGCCCGGTGACGTCATCGAGGCAACAGTCCAGGGCACCGGGTTCGACGTCCCCGACCCGTTGCCGGTCAGGATGCTGGTGATCGGTGATCCGGCCTCGCTGCCGGCGATCAACTCCTTGCTCGGGGTAGCGCCGGAGCTGTCGGCGACGATCTGGTTCGAGACCTCGCACGAGTCCGACCACGACCTTCCGTTGCGGCTGAACCCTGAGCACCACGACCTGCGGACGGTTCCCCGCAAGGACGACCAGCTGATCGCCGACGTGAAGGCCAACCTGCCGCGGTTGATCGGCGATCCGGGCGGCGCCTTCGTCTGGATCGCCTGCGACACGCAAACCACCCGCACCCTCACGTCGTACCTGCTGAAGGAGCTCAACCTGCCGAAGGAACGCGTAAAGGCCCTGGGCTACTGGCGCGCGGCCTGAAGGGCTGATCACTCGGTTCCGAAGGCCTCGAGGGCTCTGATCTTGTTGGTGACGTCTAGGGCGGCGACCTTGTAGGCCTCGGAGAGGGTCGGGTAGTTGAGGACGGTGTCGACCAGGTAGTCGACGGTGCCACCGCAGCCCATGATCGCCTGGCCGATGTGGACGAGGTCGGTCGCGTTGGTGCCGAACACGTGGACGCCGAGCAGGGTGCGGTTCTCGGTGGAAACCAGCAGTTTGAGCATGCCGTAGGTGTCGCCGAGGATCTGCCCACGGGCCAGCTCGCGGTAGCGGGAGACGCCCACCTCGTAAGGGACCGAGGAGCGGGTGAGCTCCTCCTCGGTTGCGCCGCAGTACGAGACCTCGGGGATCGTGTAGATGCCGATCGGCTGCAGCCCGGCCAGCTCACGGGCCGGTTCGCCGAACGCGTGGTACGCCGCGAGTCGGCCCTGGTCCATGCTGTTCGCCGCAAGCGCGGGGAAGCCGATCACATCGCCCACCGCGTAGATGTGCTCGACGCTGGTCCGGTAGTGCTCGTCCACCTTGATCCGGCCGCGGGAATCCGCCTCAAGGCCGGCGGCGGCCAGGTCCAGCTCGTCGGTGACGCCTTGCCGGCCGGCGGAGTACATCACCATCTCGGCGGGGATCCGCTTGCCGCTCGCGAGCGAGGTGACCGTGCCGCGGTCGGACACCTCGACCCGCTCGACCTCCTCGCCGAACCGGAAGGTGACGGCCTGGTCGCGGAGGTGGAACTTGAGCGACTCGACCACCTCGGGATCGCAGAACTCCAGCATCCGGTCCCGCTTCTCCACCACGGTGACCCGGGTGCCGAGCGCCGCGAACATCGACGCGTACTCGATCCCGATCACCCCGGCGCCGACCACCACCATCGAGCTCGGCACCTTCTCCAGTTTGAGAATCGCGTCCGAGTCGAGCACGTACCGGTCGTCGAACTCGATCTGCGGTGGTCGGGCGGGACTGGTGCCGGTGGCGATCACGATCTTCGCGGCCGTGATCGTACTGGTCTCGCCGCGCCCGGGTCCGGTGACCTTCAGGGTATTGGCGTCCAGGAAGCTCGCAGTACCGTGCAGCAGCTCCACGTGGTTGCGGAGCAGTTGGGAACGGACCACCTCGACCTCCCGGCCGACGACGTGCTGGGTCCGGGACATCAGGTCGGCGATGGTGATGTCCGACTTGACCCGGTAGCTCGCGCCGTACAGGTCGCGCAGCGCCATCCCGGTCAGATAGAGGACCGCCTCCCGCAAGGTCTTCGACGGGATGGTCCCGGTGTTCACACAGACCCCGCCGATCATCGAGCCGCGCTCCACCACCGCGACCGTCTTGCCGAGCTTGGCGCCCGCGATCGCCGCCTTCTGCCCACCCGGCCCGGAGCCGATCACCACGAGGTCGTAGTCGTACATCCGAGCTCCCAACAGCAGACAGCAGAACCAGTCCCCTCAGGCTCCCTGTCCAGCCACCCCCTAGCAAGGCACTCCCGAGGAATCCTCGAGGAACTTTGCACGACCCCGCAGCCGCACCCCGGAGCGCTCAGGGCACCGGCTGGGAAATGGCGAGATGGCGGTCCAGCCACAGGGGCCAGGGGCGAAGCTCCCCGGCGGCATCCGCCAAGGCGACCAGTACGCCGGGTGTGGTGCCCCGTTCGGCGGGTTGGTCAGCCAGCAGTTGCCTGATCAGGGGAGCGAGCAACGAGGGTGGGATCCCGGCTCTCGTCGCCGGCGGTTCGCCGGTCACCGCCTCGGCCAGAACCATTCCCAGACCGTAGAGGTCCATCGCGATCGAGACTGGTTCGCACGCCTCCTGCTCCGGCGCGACGTAGCCCGTCGTGCCGACCGGATGACCGGCCGGCTGCAACGAGCCGATCGGCCGCGCGGTCCCGAAATCGAGCAGGACCGGTCGCGCATCGCGGAGTACGACGTTCTCCGGCTTGAGGTCGAGGTGGGCCAGGCCCCGGGCGTGCAACGAGGTGACGGCCGGCAGCAGTTGGGCGCCGAGCAGGGCCGCATCCTCCGGATCGAGCGGGCCGTTCTCGTCGAGTTCCTCGTCCAGTGCCGGACCGTCGATGTATTCGACCAGGATGTGGGGGACCGGTTCGCCGGTACCGTCGCCCAGGAGCCGGGGCAGCGATGGATGGACGTTGCCCTGGAGTGCGGCCGTCTCCCGGCGCAGCGTGCGCACCGCTCGAGGATGGCTGACCTGGTGGGGGCGGGCGAGCTTCAGGACGGCGGGGCACCACAGACCGGGATTCCAGACCAGCCAGGTCTCGCACCGCATCCCGACGCCGAGGCGCTCGACGGCAAGATTTCCACCTGGCAGCTCGGAACCTTCCACGAACTCCCAGACGGCCAGGCCGTCCTCGGCATCGAGCTGTTCCACTTCTGCCTCCTCCGAGTGGAGACCGTCGACAGCCGAGAATCCCTCGGCGGCCGACGGTCTGCTGAACCTCAGCAGCCTCTGCTACGGCTACGACTGCGGCTACAGCTGCGACTCCAGCTGCGCGACTTGCTACCGCGCCTGCGGCGATGCTTCCGGCCGTGTCTGCCGTGCATCATCGGTTCGATCCGAGGCATGGTGTTCACCCCCCTTCCTTGCTGGTGGAGATCTTGATCGGTCGGTCGGCCGACGGGCGGGCCAGTGTCACGACCCGGTCGGCAATGGCGGCCAGGCCGCGGTCATGGGTGACGAGCAGCACGGTGCGATGCGACGTGGCGAACCGGATCGCCTCGACCACCGCAGCGGCCGACCGGGGATCGAGCGATGCCGTCGGCTCGTCCAGCAGCAGCATCGGTGCTGTTGACACGGCTGCCCGGGCGATGGCGATCCGACGGCGCTGGCCACCGGACAGCCGGACGCCGCTCTCCCCCAGTGAGGTGTCATAGCCCTGTGGCAACCGGCCGATAAACTCGTCCACCTGTGCTGTTCGGCCGGCCTCGAGTACGTCGGCGCGGGTGGCCGCCGGGTTGCCGAAGGCAATGTTCTCCGCGACTGTTGCATCGAGCAACCAGGGATCCTGCGGTACATAGGCGAACCGGTTCCGCACGGTGCGCTGGTCGCAGTACCGGACGTTCACCCCATCGATCAGGACCCGGCCGGTGTTGACCTCGTACAGCCGGAGCAGGAGGTGGAGGACCGTGCTCTTGCCGATGCCACTCGGGCCGATCAGGCAGACGGTCTCGCCAGCGGCGATCCGCAGGTTGAAGTCGTCCAGGACCGGTTGTTCCGGCTCGTAGCGGAAACCAACCTTCTCGAACCGGACGTCCTGAGTGAGCGCCGGCGCGGTCCAGGCACCGGGCTTGTCGGTCACGGCCTCGTCGCACTCCAGCACGTCCTGCACCCTGGTCGCGCTGGCACCGGCCTTGGCCAGTACGGCCGACAGCCGGGTCAGTCCGCGGACCGGCGAGTAGAGGTCGCGCAGGTAAGCGGTCACGACCAGGAGTTCGCCGACACTCATCGCACCGTCCAGCACCTGCAGGCCGCCGACGACGAGGACCAGCGCGGACCCGATCGACAGCAGGACGTCGGCCATCGGGGTCCAGCGGGCGTCCACCCTGATCGCGCGCAGTTCGACATCGAGCACGGACTGGTTGCGTTCGCCGTACGCCGCCATGGCGTGATCAGTCCGGGCGAACGCCTGCACGGCCCGGACGTTGCGCAACAGATCGGTCGTTGCCCCAGCCATCCGGCCTGACTCCGCCCTGGCGTCCTGCTGCACGGCCCGGATCCGTGCGCGCTGGCGCACGGCCAGTGCGGCCAGGAGGGGGATGACCAGCAGGCCGATCAGCAGCAGGCCGGGGTCGAACGCCAGGAGGAGTACGAGGACGCTCACCAGCATCACCGCGTCGGGCAGGAAGGAAGTCGCGATCGCGATGACGCCGTCCAGGACCCGGCCGACGTCAGTGGTCAGCCGGGACAGCAGTTCACCGCTGCGCATCCGGTCGTGCCACCGCAGTGAGCGGGTCATCGTGCGCTCGAACATCGTGGCCCGGAGGTCCGCGCCGATCCGTTCGGCCGCGCCCTCGGCCAGCCGCAGGCTGACCATGTCGAGCAGGCCGTTGACCGTCGTGAGGAAGACAGTCGCGACGGCTGCCAGTATCAGCAATTCCGCAGGTTCGATCCCTGCCAGGAATTCGAGACGCCCCGTCACCGATTTTCCACCCAGTGCATAGTCCACCGCGATTGCCAGTGGCCAGGGACGCAGCAATTGCAGGCCGACCTGCAGGACGACGATGCCGGCCGCACCACCCAGCGCCAGGGAGTGCGGACGGGCTGAGGGGCCCGCGACACTGAGGCAGAGCGGCCATTTCATGATTCAACCGTCGTCGCGTCATCACCATTGCGCCATTGCACTTTTGTGCTAGTACCACCCATTTTCATTGCTTTCTGTGAGCACTCAACCACGGTGAAAGTCTGGATACCTCAGGGACTGCTTACTCCGCACAGACAGGCCTATGATCCGAAAGGAGGGGCATTCGGGGGAGTGGAAATGGGGACACTTTGGGGGAAGTCTCGCCGTCCGGCGAGAGTGGATCGTGAGGCCGCCGGCCTGCTGATCCGCTTCGCGGTCGCGGCGCTGGTGATGTTGATCGTGCTGACCGCTCTGGTCGGTCTCGTCGGCTGGCAGGCCGGAACGGCGCAAGCGGTCCAGTCGGCGCGTCAGGCAACGTTCGCGACTGCCCGGGAGGTTGTGGAGCCCCGGCTGGATTCCGGGGTCATCACCAGTGAGCGGTCCGCACTGTCCGCATTCGACCAGGCGATCCGCCGCTACGTGATCAAGGGCGACCTGCTCCGGGTGAAGGTCTGGGACGCGCAGGGGCGGATCGTCTACTCCGACGAGCCGCGTCTGATCGGCGCCCGCTTCCCGCTCGGGCCTGGACAGAGCGAGGCGCTCCGTTCCCGCAGCAGCCAGTCCGAGGTGAGCGATCTCGATCATTCCGAGAACCTGTTCGAGACGTCCGACAGCAAACTGCTCGAGGTGTACGTCGGAGTGCAGGCATTGACCGGGGAACGCCTGCTGTTCGAGGCCTACTTCAGCTATCGGCAGGTCACGGAGGCAGGTCAGGCCGTCCTGCGTCGGTTGGCGGCGCCCGCGATCGGCGCGCTGCTGGTCCTCGTGCTGGCGCTGTGCCCGGTGGCGTGGCTGCTGGTCGGACGGAACCGGCGTCAGCAGCGCGAGCGGCAGCGCCTGCGCCGGCACGCCGCGCTGGCGTGCGACCTGGAGCGGCGCCGGCTGGCCGGTGAGTTGCACGACGGGGTGGTGCAGGACCTCGCTGGCATCAACTACGCGCTGGAGCGGCTGCGGCTCGGTGGCGTGTCCCCTGAACAGCGCGACCACGTGATCGCCGAGAGCACTTCCCGGCTGCGGGGCAGCATCGGAACTCTCCGGACCCTGCTGGTCGACCTCTATCCGGAGAACCTCGCCGAGGTGGGGCTCGGCTGTGCCCTGGCCGGCTTGGCGGAGGAACTCGAACGAGCCGGTATGGACGTCCGGCTCGAGACCGCCGAGGCGGAGGGCCTGCCGCCGGCCGCCACAGCGCTGATCTTCCGCGCGGCCCAGGAAGCCGTCCGGAATGTGGCGACCCACAGCGGTGCCCGGGAAGTGGTGATCAGGGCAGGATGCAGGGACGGACAGGCAACGCTTGTCGTCGATGACGACGGGCAGGGTTTCGACGAGGCCCGGCTCCTGGAAGGGATCAGCAGCGGACACTTCGGCCTGCGATCGACCAGCGATCTGATGGCAGCCTCCGGTGGCAGCCTGCGGGTCCGGGCTGTGCCTGGCCGGGGTACCAGCGTGACGGTCGAGGTCCCGGTCGGATGATCCGCGTGCTCGTCGTCGATGACCACGAGATCGTGCGGAAGGGGCTGTGCCAGTTGCTGGCCACGACCGAGGATCTCGAACCGGTCGGGAGCGCGACCAATGGCGAACAAGCCGTCGTGATGGCAGCCGAACTGCGTCCCGACGTCGTCCTGATGGATCTGTCGATGCCGGGCACGGACGGGATCGCCGCAACCCGGCGCATCGTCGCGGACAACCCTCACATCCACGTACTCGTGCTGACCTTGTTCAGCGACCGCAGCCTGATCCTGGCCGCCCTCGATGCCGGTGCGGAGGGATATCTGCTCAAGAACACCGCCACCGAGGCGATCTTCGGAGGGATCCGGCAGGTGGTCGTCGGCGGCTCGCCGCTGGACCCGAAGGCGGCTCGGGAGTTGCTCACCAGCAGGCGGGCGCGGCCCGAGGAGATCACCTTCACCGCCCGGGAGCAGGAAGTGCTCGAGATGCTCCGGGCCGGCCTGCCCAACAGGGCGATCGCCCGTCGGCTCGGCATCACCGAGAGGACCGTGAAAGCCCACCTGACCAGCATCTTCCACCGCCTGGGCGTCGCCGACCGGACCCAGGCCGCGCTCTGGGCCCAGCGGCACGAACCGAATCCTCGGGGCCAGTGATCCTAGGTTCAAAGCCCAGCAGCAGATCGGCGGGTGGGTGTCAGCCGGCGCCGAGGGTGGACTCGTGGAGGTCGTGCATCGGCGCAGGCAGGGATCAGACGGCGGGCTTGTCCGGGGCGGGGTCGGGGTGCGGAGGACGGCGGGGTGGGTTGGGCTGGGGACCCGCGGAGGTTGCGCCGGGACGGTCCAGGCCGTCCAGGTCGCCGTCGGTCAGGTCGATCCCGTCCTCGGTGAGGACCTCGTCGATCTCCACCTCCTCCGCCTTGTGTCCGGGGTGCGGCAGGCCTGGTCTGTCGAAGCTCATCGTTCGTCCTCCGGCTCGGGATGCGGGCGCGTCTCCAGTTAACCGTGTCGCACCGACAGTTGCCGGGTTTGCGGTGCCGCAGTCGCGGCGTGACGGTCGGTGACACAGACCCGCCGCCTGCCTGGGTAGCTCGGCGGTCAGCGGGTTGCTGGTGGGCGGCGACGGAGAGTGGGGTCGGTGAGGCTGACGGGGGACCAGGCGCCGTCCGGGTGGTAGAGGTTCGTACCGGGTGGGACGATCTCGTCGATGCGGTCGAGGGTGTCGTCGTCGAGAGTGAGGTCGGCACCCTTGAGCAGGCCGTCGAGCTGGTCCATCGTGCGCGGTCCGCTGATCACCGAGGTGACGGCCGGATGCGCGACGACGAAGGCCAACGCCAGTTCGGGCAGCGAGCATCCGATGCCGTCGGCAACTTCCACCAACTGCTCGACCGCGTCGTACTTGGCCGCGTTCCCAGGGATCGAAGGGTCGAACCGGAACGGGGTGATGGCCGCCCGTCCGCTGGTCAGGTCGACCGGCTGGTCCTTGCGGATCTTGCCGGACAGGAACCCGGAAGCGAGCGGGCTCCACGTCAGCACACCCATGCCGAGCCGCCGGCAGGTCGGTAGGACCGAGCGCTCGATGCCGCGCGCCATCAGCGAATACGGCGGCTGCTCGGTGCGGAACTTGCCGAGGCCGCGCCGCTCGGCGACGTGGTACGCCTCGACGATGTCCTCGGCCGGGAAGGTCGAGCAGCCGAAGGCGCGGATCTTGCCCTGGCTGACCAGGTCGGTCAGCACCGACAGCGTCTCCTCGATGTCGGTGTCATAGTCCGGCCGGTGCACCTGGTAGAGATCGATCCAGTCGGTGTCGAGTCGGCGCAGGCTCTCCTCGACCTCCTTGATGATCCAGCGCCGCGAGTTGCCGCTGCGGTTGCGGCCCTCGCCCATCTGGAAATGCACCTTGGTGGCGAGGACGACGTCGTCACGCCGCCCCTTCAGCGCCTTGCCGACGATCTCCTCGGACTCGCCGGCGGAGTACATGTCGGCGGTGTCGACGAAGTTGATGCCCTGGTCCAGCGCGGCATGGATGATGCGGGCACTGTCCTCGTGGTCGGGATTGCCGACAGCACCGAACATCATGGTGCCAAGGCAGTGCACGCTGACCTCGATACCAGTCCCGCCGAGTGTGCGGTAGCGCATGGTGAGAGCTCCTAGCTTCGTGATGTCCCACGAACCTAGGAGCTAGACCACTCTCTAGGTCAAGCGCGCTGGGCGGTGAGGAGCAGTCGTCCGTCGCCGAGGGTGTACGGGCTGCCGTCCGGGTCGCTGAAGAGTTCCAGGTTGATGAAGCCGGCCTCGGTGAGGAGGTGTCTGATGTGCGCGACCGTGTAGAGGTGATGAACGGCGGTGACGTCCACTGCCTCGGTGCCACGGCTGAACCGGTAGTGGCTGAGCAGGCGGCTGTTGGTCACGTCGTACTCGGTGGTTCCCGTCATGGTGATGTCGCCCGCGACCATCGTGCGCGGCTCGGATTTGTAGCCGGGCAGTACTGATTCGGCCGCGGTGTTGATGTCGAGCATCAGTCCACCACCAGCCCGTACTGCGCTCGCGAGGGTGGCCGCGAGCTCCTCGGTGCCGGGCAGATCGAGATAGCCGAAGCTGTTGCCGAGGCAGACGACAGCGTCGAAGGCGGTATCGCGGGGGATCTCGCGCATCTCGGCTACGCCCAGCTCGACGTCGAGACCTTGGTCGGCAGCAGACGCTTTAGCGAACGCGATGGCCTCCGGCGAGATGTCGTAGCCGGTGACGAGATAGCCCTTTCGGGCAAAGATCAGCGTGTGGCGTCCACTGCCACAAGGCAGGTCGAGGATCCGCGCGCCCGGCGTGAGTCCGAGTTGCCGTTCGGCGAAGTCGATCTCGGCTTCAGTGGCGTCGGGCGGGATGGCCTGCCGCCAGAACTCGTTCGGCAGCTCGGTGAAGAAGTCCTCGTACCAGGTGGGTGAAACAGTGGAAGACAAGGGGAACCTCTCTGCCGGCTTTTGAGACTAGCAGCGGGGCGACCGCCGATCGAACGAGAATTGAGCCACGTATTCACCATCAGGGAGCTGACTCCATGACCTCTGTCTCGGACTACGCCGACCTCTGGGAGCCGCAGCCCGGCTGGCTCAACACAGCGTCGTACGGGCTGCCGCCGCGCCCTGCCTGGGAGGCGTTGCAGGCGGCGCTGGGGGACTGGCGGGTGGGCGCCACCAGTTGGGAGCCGTGGGACGAGTCCACTGGCCGTGCGCGGGAGTCGTTCGCCAGACTGGTGGGTGCGGACGCGGCGGACGTGTTCGTCGGCAGCACGGTGTCGGCGGCGGTGGCGCCGATCGCGGCGGCGCTGCCGGACGGCGCGAAGGTGCTGACCGACGACATCGAGTTCACCTCGAATGTCTTCCCCTGGATGGTGCACGCCGATCGTGGTGTCCAGGTCGTCTCGGCGCCGACCGAGCACCTGCTCGACGCCATCAAGCCCGGCCTCGACCTGGTCGCCGTGAGTGCTGTGCAGTCGGCCAGCGGGGCGGTGCTCGACCTCGCCGAAGTGGTTGCCGCGAGCAAGGAGGTCGGGGCGCTGGTGGTGATCGACGCCAGCCAGGCCGTCGGCTGGCTGCCGATCGACGTGAGTGGCGTGGACGCACTGATCGCGCACACCTACAAATGGATGATGACGCCACGCGGCGCCACCCTCGGCTACCTCTCGCCTGAACTCCAGGAGCGCCTCCGCCCATCCAACGCAGGCTGGTACGCCGGACGCGAAGTGGCCACGTCGTACTACGGAACCGCGATGGAGCTGGCTCCGGACGCGCGAAGGTTCGACCAGTCGCCCGCGTGGTTCAGTTACGTCGCCGCCGCCGAGTCGCTGGAGTTGATCGAGAAGATCGGTGTCGAGACGATCCAGCAGCACAACGTGGCCCTGGCCAATGAGTTCCGCTCGGGCCTCGGGATGGCACCGAGCGACTCGGCGATCGTCAGTGCGGCCGTTCCCGGGGCGGACGAGGCTTTCGCGGCGGCGGGAGTCCGGGCTGCGGCTCGTGGAGGGAAGCTGCGGGTCTCTTTCCATGTCTACTCGACCAGCGCAGACGTCCAGCTTGCGCTCGAGGCACTGGACGGTCTTCAGGCTACCTAGAGCCGGCTCTAGGTTCCGGGCTATTCTGACGGCCATGACGGACGGACTGAGTATCGGGCAGGTCGCGGAGCGGACCGGGCTGAGCGTGCACGCGCTGCGCTTCTACGAACGCGAGGGAATCCTGGCGGATCCGGTCCGCCGCGAGTCGAACGGGCGGCGCATCTACACCGAGGACGACGTCGACTGGCTGCAGATGTGTGTCCGGTTCCGCTCGTCCGGGATGCCGCTGGAAACGATCCGTCGCTACACCGACCTGGTCCGCCAGGGGCCGGGTAACGAGCGTGACCGGCTCGCGCTGCTACAGAGCCACCAGCAGCACATCCGGACCCAGCTCGAGGAACTCACCGAGTGCCTGAACGTGATCACCTACAAGGTCGACTACTACAGCGAGGCGGTCGCCAGCGGTACGGCCGAGGGCTTGTGGGTCGGCGGATCCGGCGCCGGCACTCAGCAGGCCGCTGCCGCCAATCAGTAGCGCGGTTCCGCGGCACGGCGATACTGACGGACGACACGGAAGAGCATGGAGGGGGAGAACAACGACTCCGGCTTGGACAGGAAGTTCGCCACGTCGAGGAACCGTCGCCCGACCACTGCGTCGACCGATGCGACCCGGAGCAGCCGGCCCAGGTAGGCATTGATCAGCGCACCGCTCCGGGTCCGCTCGCCGACCACGTCGGGGAAGCGGAGATCACCGCCGACGGACATGCTCCAGGCCTGGTCGACGAACTTCGTGACGCCGTCGAAGTACCGCTTGGTCAACTGGTCCTGGCCCGCCTCCAGGCAGGTCCCGAACCACTGCGCCGCCAGTGCCGCCAGCGTCATGCCCTGCCCGTAGACCGGGTTGACGAAGCAGAGCGAATCCCCGATCGCGATGAATCCTTCGGGCAGCCGCGCGGCCTTCTCATACCGGCGCCGGACGCTCGAACCGACGCGGAAACCGGCGGCCTCGGTGAGCGATTCGGCCTTGCGAACCAGGCGATGCAGCTCCGGCCCGTCCACCCGCGCCGCGTGGTCCTCGAACGCGCCGGACTCCGTCGGCGGCGGGTTGTCCTGCATCCCGATCAAGGTGACGATCCAGCGATCGCCCTCCATCGCGGCCGTCCCGGTCCCGAACCGGTTGTCCGGATGCAGTCCGCTGACGATCCCCACGAAGTCTTCCGCACCAGGCTCCCGCCGATACTCCCTGCTGCTGTAGACGATTCCCGCCTGTACTACGTCCTCCGGCGGCGCGGCGTACCCGAGTTCCGCGAGCCAGGTAGGCCCCCGATTGCTCCTGCCCGTGGCGTCCACCACGAGGTCGGCCGCGAGTTCACCCTCAGGCGTCCGTACTCCGGTCAACCGGTCACCGTCGATCAGCAGTCCTTCGACCGGGGTATTCGCCGTCGCCACAATCCCGGAGAGTTCGCCGACCTTGTGCCGTAGTACGGACTCGATCAGCGGACGGCTGGCCAGGATCCCGGCCAGGGTCGACGGGGCCCGCTTGAGCAGGTGGCGGTCGTTGTACCAGAGCACGTCAGCGTGCTGATCGTTCACCACCGCACCCCGCGCGACCATCTCGGCACGGAACCCAGGTACCAGATCCTCGAACAACTCGTTGCCCCGAGCAAGCAGTGCATGGGCGTGCCGTCCCTGCGGAACCGCCTTGCGAACCACGGCCTCAGTCGGCAACTCGTCCCGATCCAGCACGACGACCTCATCGAACCACCGCCGCAGAACAGCCGCAGTCAGCAACCCCGCGATACTCCCACCCACCACAACTGCCCGCTCGTTCCCCATCCCTCCATCGTGAGCCCGGCCTCGCCTCGACCGCTCGCCCAAACGGGCACCACCCAGTCCCCTTCCCACAGCACCCCCGGCCCACCCACCCACCCACGCCGTACGCCGACGCCGGTACGGCGGTACGCCAGGCGCGGGTGGTTCAGGGGTTCAGAGGTGTGGGTGGTTCGCGGGTTCATAGGTGGACGTGGTTCGTTGGTCGGTAGGTGTGGGTGGTTCGCGTCGCCGGGCTGCGTGATGGTGCTGGTCGCGGTGAGGTGAGTCAAGGGCGCCTTTGGCGTCGCCTTCGGCGATCGAACAAGTTCGACCCTTGACACACCTCACCGCGACCAGGGAAGACGCAGCTACGCCCGGAGCCGCTGACAAGTACGGCCACAGTCCAGGTGATCCCATTGCTCCGGCAACCGGCAAACCCCCCACCTACGGCACACCCGCGAGCCCGACACGCACCACCTGGCGGACCCACCGGTGAACCGCCCCGGCCGATAGCGGCCTGTACGACCGATACCGCCCTGTAGACCGGCATCGGTCCAACGACTCGGCAGCGGGCTGCTCGCCGGCTGGGCCGGTAGCGGGTTGTTCGACCGATAGCGCCCAGTAGCCCGGCATCGGTCGAACGGCCCGGCACCGGCCTTCTCCCGCGGATCACGGCGCCCAATCCGAGGGGTTACCCACTCAGATTGTTGGTTACCCCCCGAGAATCTCAGGTGGTAACCAACAAGCTCAGTGGTCAACCCCCGGCTCACACCTCGAACGCATCACCCGGGCCGACGGAACCACCAGACGCAGCTCACACCATGCGCCGGAACCACCCGGGCGGACGGACTCCCCTGGATGCGGCTCACACGTCAGCGCGGATCCGCGTAGCTGCGTCCTTCCCTGGTCGACGTGGTGGGTGTCAAGGGTCGAACTTGTTCGAGCCCGAAGGGCCGCGAAGCGCCCTTGATACCCAGTACGTCGACTAGCACACTCCCGCAG
>NZ_DASRXP010000467.1:0-4025 GCF_035687465.1 Kribbella sp. | reverse complement strand
GTGGGCGAGGGCAGTGACGATTCGCCCAGTCATCAATACGCCGTACGACGGAGCCATCGCGGAGACCAGGTTGCCCGCGATGAAGATGCCCATCAGAGCGGTCAGGACGGTCTTGCGAGAGATCTTGGAGCCGATCGCGGTCAGCAGGGGCGCGCCGACCACCACGCCCAGGGCATAACCCGAGATGAGCAGGCCGGCGGACGGGATGCTGACGCCGAAGTCGGTGGCGACCTCGGGCAGCAGGCCCATGATGACGAACTCGGTGGTGCCGATCCCGAAGGCCCCGATGGCCAGTGCCAGTAACGCGGCAGGCATGGCTGGCTGTCTCCTCGAAGGTAGTCTGGCTGGATAGTTACCCGGCGTCCGCGATAGTTGCACACGCGGACTATTGCACAAGCGTTATGATTGCGCATGCAAGGGTAAAGATCAAGTGAGGGCTCAGGAGGAGCTGTGGGAGTACCGGATGACGCCGCCGAGGCGCGGGCGCAGGGGTGGCGGACGCTGGCTGCCCTGCACGCCCGGATCGAGGACGAGCTGGAACGCGCACTGCAGAAGCAGCACGGGCTGTCCGTCAGCGAGTACAGCGTCCTGGACGTGCTCGCGCGGCAGGACGACTACCACCTGCGGATGAACCAGTTGTCGAACGCGGTGGTGCTGAGCCAGTCCGCGACCACCCGCCTGGTGAACCGCCTGGAAGACCGGAGCCTCCTGCAGCGGTACCTGTGTCCGGACGACCGCCGCGGGATCTATACCGAGGTCACCAAGGCAGGCCGGGACTTGCGCGACGAGGCCCAGCCCACCCATGACGCAGTACTCACGGCCGCCCTGGAGAAGGCCGCTGAGCTACCAGAACTAGCCCCCCTCGTCGACGCCCTAGCCCACCTCGCCGCGCCCATCAAGCTTTAGGACCGTATTGCTCCATCGCAGGCCTCAACCTTTTGTCTGGCGGATCGTCATTCTGTTGTGAAGCAGACGATGGGGGAGCGGATGGACGCCGACGAGGTGCTGCCGGTGGATCTGTCGTTCGAGGAGTTGTTCTACGTCCACGCCGTACGGGTGGCCCGGCTGGCGCATTTGCTCGGGGCCGAGGATCCGGAGGATGTCGCGCAGGAGGCGTTCTTCCGGCTGTACGCGGCCCGGCGTACCCAGCAGGTCGCCAACGTCGTCGGGTATCTGAACCGGATCGTGGTCAACGAGGTCCGGACCCGGCAGCGGCGAACCGTCGTCTCCAGGCGGACCCGGCTCCACCTCACCACGGCGCCGCCCGCGAGTGAACAGGTCGAGCGGGACGAGTCGGTCAGCGACCTCCTGCGTGCGCTCGACGAGCTTGCACCGCGGCAGCGCGAAGCACTCGTGCTCCGATACTGGCTCGACCTGCCGCTGGCCGAGATCGCCGCCGTCATGCAGGTGCGGCTCGGGACGGTCAAATCCCTCATCAGTCGAGGCATTGCCCGGCTCGGACAGGAACTGGAGGATCTTCGATGAACCAGACGGAATCCCGGCTCACGGACGAGCTCCGGGCCGAAGCGGCGAGGGTCGACGTCGATGTCGACCTGATGTGGTCCGCGGTCCAGGGGCGGACAGTGGAGCCCGGTCCCAGTCCTAGCGTCCGGCGGCCTTGGGGACGCGTGCTCGCGCCGTACGCGGCCGCCGCGGCTGTGGCCGCAGTACTGGTTGCTGTCGCCGTCAATCTGAGCGGTAACGACGGGACGACGGCGACCCCCGGCCCCACCAGCGAGCCTGGCACGGCGGTCAAGCCCAGCCAACCGGTCGGTGGTCCGGTGGACGGGGCGATCGGGGACTGGGCCTGCCCGTACCGGACGGTGGTGAATCCGGGGATCGACATGTTCTCTGGGAGTCCTCCGCCGTTCAAGCCGGTGCGGGTTCTGCTCGATCCGTCCGTCGTGCCGGCGGAGGCCCTTGGCTATGGCGTCCCGCGGTACAACTTCAGTCTCAGTGGGGCGAAGGGCGTGCTCGACTACGGCGATTCGGCCGGCCAGCGCATCTCGCGCACCGAGTTGACGAAGACCGCCAAAGGGTGGCTGGTGGTTCGGCGGACGGTCTGCTCCGGGCAGGGCGGTAAGCCGTCGCCGGATCCGGTGAAGCTGGGGACGTACACGCCGAAGCCGCTCGCCTTCAACAAGAACGCGGCGCAGGTGAAGGCGACGCCGATCACCGGTACGCCGGTCTTGCTGGACGACCGGAGTTACTACGACGGCACCGGAATGCTCCGACAGACCACGCTGTACGCCTTCCCGGTCAAGGGTGGCTACCAGTTCGCCAGGGTGCCCGCTGAGGACGGTTCCTTCGACAGCAGTGTGATCCGTGAAGGCCGCATTGCGGGCGACGCCGGAGTGACCATCACGGGAGCCGGCCCGGAAGCGATCTTCGCCGACTACACGTTGTCCGTCGGCTGGGTGTTCAGCTATCTGACGCGTGACGCCGATGTGACCGGCATCGGGGTCAAGCATCCGTCGAACGACTCGGCCGGCCCGGCGCAGCGGTTCACCTTCCCCGGCGGCAGGACCCTCTACACCGCCGTACCGACCTCACGTCAGGACGGCGACGCCCTGGTGACAGTGCATCGCAAGAGCGGCGACGAGGCTCCCGCCCGGTTCTGACGGTTTCTGAGGAGGGCCGAGGCAGACTGGAGGGGATGGAAGGAGCCGGTCATGCCTCGGCCTGACAATCGCAAGGCGTACTTCTGGCTGATGGGCAGCTGTCTGGTGCTCATCGGGCTGGCCTGGTTCGTCGTCCGGCTGTTCTCGGTCCCGGTGGCGATCGGCATGAGCGCGGTCGCCGCGGTGATCCCGCCTATTGCGGTGATCGTCGCCAACAACCACCAGGACTGACTACTCGAGACCGACGCTCGTCAGTACTTCGATGAACGCGGCGGCCAGCGGATCCGGCTCACCCCTCGTGTACGCCGTGAGCGTCCGGCAGACGGGCGGATCCGGCCGGAGGACGTGTCCTTCGAAGCCGGCGGGCAGGATGTTCGCCGGGACCAGTGCAGGCCCGAGTCCCGCCGCCGCCAAGGCGGGAGCAGCCGCGGTCTGCTCGGTGTGAACCGCTGCCCGTGGTTCGAATCCCGCTTGTGCACAAGCCCGATTCAGTACGTCGGCCAATCCGTGGCCCGGGGTGTAGTGCACCCAGGCTCGGTCGGCCAAGTCCTTCAGAGCGATGGTGGTTCCGTGGGCCGCGGGGTCGTCAGGCGAGACGACCACGACGAGTTCCTCGCTACCCAGCACCCGCGTCGTACCGGACCAGTTCGACGGCTCCGGCCCCACGGCGAGATCTGCCTCGCCCGCGCTCATCGCATCGACGAGTTCGTCGGTGTGCCGGTGCTCGAACAACCGGATGCCGACATCGGGATAGCTCTTCCGCCAGGTCTTCAGTGCGGTCGGCAGCACGCCGAGAGTGATCGAGTAGAGCGTGGCGATCTGGAGTTCGCCGACCTCCATCCCGGCGGCCTGTCGTGCGGCACAGTGGGCTCGTTGCGCGTCAGCCAACGCGGCCCTTGCGTGCGGGAGCATCGCGCGGCCGGTAGGAGTGAGGCGGACGTTCTTCGGCAGGCGTTCGAGCAAGGGGCCGCCGGCCGAACGCTCGAGTGCGCGGATCTGGTGCGAGAGCGCCGGCTGGGTGACGTGCAGGAGTTCGGCCGCGCGGGTGAACGAGCCCTCGTCCACCACCGTGACCAGGTATTCCAGCTGCCTCAACGTCGCCATGAACAGAGCTTATGGGATCGGTGAAAAGGATGCCTTGGACTAATGAGAGCCGGGCGCCAAGGATGGGGTGCATGACATCGGTCGAACAGAAGGTGGCCCTGGTAGTCGGGGCTCGTGGGGTGATCGGGACCAACCTGGTCGAACATCTGGCGTCCCTGCCTGACTGGAGGGTCGTCGGCCTCTCGCGCCGCGGTGGCGTCGACGCGGACCACGTGCGGCATGTCGCCGTGGATCTGCTCGACCCGGACGACACTCGCTTGAAGGTGTCACCGCTGACCGAGGTGACCCACCTCTTCTACG
>NZ_DASRXP010000466.1:0-3858 GCF_035687465.1 Kribbella sp. | reverse complement strand
GCCACCGCCGCCGCGACGGCCAGTACCGCGGTCAATCTCCCGGTCCTCACAACCCGGCCCTCCCCAGTTCGAGTGACTCCCGCGGTCAGAAGCCTACGGAGCCGCGGCCGTCCATGTCAGGAGCTTCCGCGCGGCGACTTGCGAGCGAGCGGGACGCACACCCGGCGTCGTACGGCATCATGAGGGCACGGGGGTACGTGAGGGAAAGGACATCGATGACGGAACCGGCACAGTCGCCGCGGCCCGAACCGGATCGGGAGCTGCCCGACGCCGGCGAGGGTGATGGCAAGGGCATCTACTGGATGCTGAAGAACGTGCTGATCGGCCCGCCGGTGAAGCGCATCTTCCGCCCGAAGGTCGAGGGCGCCGAGCACATCCCGGCGCAGGGGCCGGCGATCATCGCCAGCAACCACCTGTCGTACGCCGACTGGATCTTCATGCCGCTGGTGGTCCGTCGCCGGGTCACCTTCGTGGCCAAGTCGGACTACTTCGTCGGCGCCGGGATCAAGGGGCTGCTCCAGCGGGGGTTCTTCAAGGGCACCGGCCAGGTGCCGATCGACCGGTCCGGCGGCTCTGCCTCCGAAGGCGCGATCCGGGCCGGGATGAAGGTGCTGGAGCGCGGCGAACTGTTCGGCATCTACCCCGAGGGGACCCGCTCGCACGACGGCAAGCTCTACAAGGGCCGGACCGGCGTCGCCCGGCTGGCGCTCGAGGCGAAGGTCCCGGTGATCCCCTGTGGCGTGATCGGTACCGACGTGGTCGCCCCGCCGGGCAAGATCGTCGCCTCGCTCGCCTCCCCCACGGTCAAGTTCGGCGAGCCGCTGGACTTCTCCCGGTACGACGGGATGGAGGGCGACCGGCTGATCCTGCGGGCCGTCACCGACGAGATCATGTACCGGATCATGGAGCTGTCGGGCCAGGAGTACGTCGATCTGTACGCCACCAAGGCCAAGGCGCTCGAGGGCCGGGCCACCACCGGCGCCCCCAAGAAGGTCCGCAAGTCGGACACCTGATCCGCTGACTGAGACAGCACACGGCTAGGCTGGGTGATCGTGGACGGACCGATCGCTTATCAGGGTGAGCCAGGCGCCAACTCAGCAATGGCGTGCACTGAGATGTTCCCGGACCGTGAGCAGCTGCCCTGTACGACGTTCGAGGACGCACTCGAGGCCGTCAGTACAGGTGCGGCCGGGCTCGCCATGATCCCGGTGGACAACTCGATCGCCGGCCGGGTGGCGGACATCCACCACCTGCTGCCGGAGTCCGGGCTGCACATCATCGGCGAGCACTTCCTGCCGATCCACTTCCAGCTGCTCGGGGTCGAGGGAGCCAGGCTGGAGTCGATCAAGACGGTCCGCAGCCACGTGCACGCGCTCGGCCAGTGCCGCAAGATCATCCGCGAACACGGCTGGTCCACGGTGGTCGCCGACGACACCGCCGGCGCCGCCCGCGAGGTCGCCGAGCTGGCCGATCCGTCGGTCGCCGCCCTGTCTCCGCGTGCCGCGGCCGATCTCTACAACCTGAAGACCCTCGCGGAAGACGTCGAGGACGAGCACCACAACACGACCCGCTTCCTGGTGCTGTCGCGGGAACCGGAGGTGCCGCCGGTGGACTCCGGGCCGGTCATCACCAGCTTCGTCTACCGGGTCCGGAACGTGTCGGCCGCGCTGTACAAGGCACTCGGCGGGTTCGCCACGAACAACGTCAACATGACCAAGCTGGAGAGCTACCAGCTCGGCGGGACGTTCTTCGCGACCCAGTTCTACGCCGACGTCGAGGGCCACCCCGACGAGCCCAACGTGGCGCTCGCGCTGGAGGAACTCGCCTTCTTCTCGGTCGAGGTCCGCGTACTCGGCGTCTACCCCGCGCACCCCTTCCGCGCCCAGATCGCCGAACCAGCCGCCAACCGCGCCCTCCGCCCCCACCACTAATTCGGGGGCGCCCGGCCGCGGACGGCCATAGGCTCGCGGGATGGAAATTGTGGTGGTGGACGGGCGGGACAGGGAGCAGTTCGGGCGGTTCTTCGCGCTGCGGGACGAGGTGCGGCGGGCGGAGCAGGAGTTCCCGGTCGGACTCGGGCTGGACGAGGCACGAGTGCTGATGGCCGAGGAGCACAGTGATGTCCGGGCCGAGGGGCTCGGGGTGGTCGACGGGGAAACCTGGCTCGGCATGGCGTGGCTCGACTGGTGGTTGCAGGACAACACCCACTCTGTGGATGTGGAGCTCGTGGTTGCCCCGCAGTACCGGCGTACCGGCGTCGGCACGCTGCTGCTCGAAGCCGTCATCGCACGAGCACGCGAGGACGGCCGCCGGCTGCTGGCCGGCTCCATGCTGGCCGACGCCTCGACCGGAGAAAGCGCCGGTACTGCGTTCGCCGCGGCCCGGGGGTTCGAACGCAAGCACGTCGAACTGCACCAGGTGCTCGAACTGCCGTTGTCCGACGAACGGATCAGCGAGCTGGAGCGACCTGTTCCCGGCTACGAACTCCTGCAATGGCGTGAGCACACTCCGGACGAGTGGCTCGAGGAGTTCGCGGGTGCGCTGAGCTGGGCGACCGTGGACATCCCGCATGGCGATCGTGACCTCGAGCCGACCCAGTGGACGCCTGACCGGGTCCGCGAGGCCGAGGACAGGCGGCTCAAGCAGGGACGGTTCTGCCACACGACGGTTGCGGTCGCTCCCGACGGACGGCTGGCGGCGTACACACAGATGGGCGGCGGCGCGGCTAACCCGGAGCGGCTGTTCCAGTGGGACACGTTCGTGCATCCGGCGCATCGCGGCCGGCGGCTCGGCATGGCGGTGAAGATCCCGAACCTGCGCTCGCTGCAGTCGGAACTGGACCACCCGGCCGTGCTGCACACCTGGAACGCGCCCGAGAACGCGCCGATGATCGCCGTCAACGAGCACCTGGGATTCCGTCCTGTCGCCCACCGTTCCCTCTGGCAACGCGAGCTCAGCTGACCGGTGGAGTCAGTCGCGGGTCAGCCCTGGCGGGAGGGCGTCCTCGTCGGGCGCGACGCGGCGGGCGTTGACCAGCGGATTGCGCTGCAGGGCGGTGGCCAGGGCATCGGTGCCGCCGAGGTCGGTCCAGGTGTCGTCCCAGAGGGCCGAGACGAGCCAGGAGTGGTCTGCGGGGAAGAACAGATCGGGCAGTGGTCCGTCGCCTCGCATGTGACCTGTCCGCCAGGTGAGGGCTTGTTCGGGTCCGGCCTCGACCAGGACGTACGGCCAGTTCCAGTACAGGGACACCTTCGGCGCGAGCGGGAAGACGACGTCGTGAGCACCGGTGTCGAGGTACCCCAGCCACCAGGGCTGGGCAGCGGTGTGCTGGATCAGCTCCTCGACCACGGCTCGTTCATGGGCCTCGAAGCTGACGCCGTCGGGCGGATAGAAGGTGGCGTATGCGTCGAACACCGGCGGGATCGCCGTGGTGATCGAGAGGCCCTGTGTGGTCTGGCCGGCGACCCAGGCGACGTCGCCCTCGGTGCCGACCCGCCAGCTTCGCCCGTCCTTGGTGACATCCATGCAGCCCATCCAACCCGACCGGCGGTCAGGTGAAGGTCCACGTCGGGTAGGCGGTGGACAGAGTCGGGCGGTGACCGGCCCAGTCGATTGCGCTGGCCCGGGCGGGATCCAGTACGTCGGGTACGCCGGAGGAGATGCGGTAGCCCCAGGTGAAGGCGGCTACTGGTTCGAGGGTTCGGGAGTGCATCACGTCCGGAGCGATCACCAGGAAGGTGTCGGCCCGCCATTCGCCGTCGGGGTGGTCCGGGTTCGCGGGGGCGTCGAAGAACGTGGGCAGGTGGCCGTAGGCGTAGAGCGGGCCGGCTTCGGCGAGGAACGGCAGCACGTCGACCG
>NZ_DASRXP010000465.1:0-12892 GCF_035687465.1 Kribbella sp. | reverse complement strand
CCGGTGGCGAGTCCTTCGACGCGTGCGCCCGGCGGGCCCGGTCGGCCCGTGACCGCCTGCTCGCGGCGTACCCGGGCCAGACGGTGCTCGTGGTGACCCACGTGACCCCGATCAAGCTGATGGTCCGCGGCGTCCTCCAGGCCCCGATGTCCTCGATGTTCCGGATGGAACTGTCGTCCGCGAGCATCACCGAGATCCACTGGTACGCCGACGGTCTCGCGTCGCTGAAATCCTTCAACCTCCAACCCTCGTGAGTGGTCCGGATCGGGGTGCGGCACGCATCTCCGGCGCCCCTGCAGGCACCTCGCTGCGTTGTCGTCGGGTCATGATGCCCCACATCGCTCCCCTCCTCCGCCTTGCGATGCACCCACCTGGACACCGGAGCTACGCACCGCACCCCGACCCGGACCACTAGTCTGACCCGTACAACCCGGCACAACGGAGTGCCGGGCTGAGTGGATGGAGTGGTCGAGTGCCTTTGCAGAGAGTGCATTTCGCCGAGGAAGTGCCCGAGGTGTTCCGCGCCTCGCTGCAGGAGATCAGGCGCGAGCTCGAGGTGCCGGCGGAGTTCCCGGCCGAGGTGGTCGAGGCGGCGCTGGCAGCGGTGCGAAGTCCGAAGCTGCCGGAGCTCGACCGGACGGACCTCGAGTTCGTCACGATCGATCCGCCGGACTCGATGGACCTCGACCAGGCGCTCTACATCGAGCGCAACGGCGACGGCTACACCGTGTACTACGCGATCGCGGATGTCGCCGCCTTCGTCGAGCCTGGTGACCCGATCGACCTGGAGGCGCGCAAGCGCGGCGAGACCCTCTACGCGCCGGACAAGCGCACCCCACTGCACCCGCCCGAGCTCTCCGAGGGCGCGGCGTCCCTGTTGCCCGACCAGGTCCGGCCCGCGCTGCTATGGACGATCGCGGTCGACGCCGCGGGCGAAGGCACCGATGTTGTCTGCAAGCGCGCGCTGGTGAAGTCCCGCGCCAAGCTCAATTACGCCGCAGTGCAGAAGGACCTCGACGCCGGTACCGCGTCCGAGTCGCTCCAACTGCTCCGCGAGGTCGGCAAGCTCCGCGAACAACGCGAACTCGAGCGAGGCGGCGTCAACCTACCGATCCCCGACCAGGAGATCGTCGCGAGCAACGGCGACTGGACGCTGGAGTTCCGCGCCCCGCTCCCGGTGGAGGGCTGGAACGCGCAGATCTCACTGCTCACCGGGATGGCCGCCGCGCACCTGATGATGTACGGCGAGATCGGCATCCTGCGCACCCTGCCCGAATCGCATGACGACCTGCGCCGCAAACTGGACAACATCGCGAAGGCGCTCGGAATCGCCTGGCCCGTCGGCACGGCGTACGCGCAATTCATCCACGGGCTGGACCCGAAAGTGCCGGCGCACGCGGCGATGCTGGCGGCGTGCACGGTGCTGTTCCGCGGTGCCGGATACACCTCGTTCTCGGGTGGGGTGCCCGAGCAACCGGAGCACGCAGCGATGAAGTCGGAGTACGCGCATGTCACCGCGCCGCTGCGCCGACTGGTGGACCGCTGGACCGGCGAGATCTGCGTGGCACTCTGCGCGGACGCCCCGGTGCCCGGGTGGGTTCGCGAGTCGATGGACGACATCCCCAAGATCATGGACGACTGCGCCCGCAAGGCCCACGCTTACGAGCGCTCGATCGTCAGCATGGTCGAGGCCGGCCTGGTCGCCGAGCATGTCGGCTCGTCCTTCGACGGCGTCATCACCGAGGTCGACGAGCGCGAGCCGACCCGCGGGATCGTCGCCCTGTCCACGCTCGCGATCGAGGGTCGCGTCAAGGGCGCCACCGCGCTCCCGCTCGGCCAACCGGTCCGGGTCAAGCTGGTCGAGGCCGACATCGCCAAGCGCACGATCGCCTTCGAACTAGTCGGCTAGAAAGGCGTCCACAGCCTTCGTGGTCCGCTCGACATCGCCGGTCGCCAGCAGATCGAGGAGCGCTCCGCGCAGCATCGCCAGTACTCCGGTACGCCGTGCTCGCCCGCGGACTGTTCCCCGCTCGGCGGCAGGTTGTGCGGTGGCGAGTAGTTCGAGCCAGTCGTCGACGGTCGAGCGGGCGTAGTCCGCCCAAGGGCCGTCGGGGGCAACCAGGGAACGCCCGTAGGCCTCTACCCAGAGGGTCATGAGCGGGCGTCGTTCCGTGGCTGCCAACCATTTCCACAGTTCCCGGCCGACGACCTCGAGGCCGGGCGGAGCGTCGTACCGGTTGTGGATCTGCCGGAGCAGCTCCAGTTCGTCGCTGCGGGTGCGCGCGAGCAGGGCGCGGATCAGGCCGTCCTTGCTGCCGAAGAGGAACAGCAGGACTCGGGGACTCGAGCCGATCGCGGCCGCGAGAGGGCGGAGTGACAGGTCGCCGAGACCGTGGGTCAGCGAGTACGCGTAGGCGCGCTCCAGCAGCTCCTGCTCCCGTGCGGAAGGGGCTGGCTTCGTGGTGGGCACGGGGATAGTATCGCTGACTGAAACACTCGTGTCAGTAGATCGGTGGGTGGACATGGAGATCAGACGTCTCGGGCAGCCTGGGGACCTGGGGTGGGTCGTGCAGGCCCATGGCGAGATCTACGCGGCGGAGTACGGCTGGGGTTCGGCGTTCGAAGCCTTGGTTGCGCGCGTGGTCGCCGACTATGCGGCGGATCACGACCCTGCGTGCGAAGCCGCCTGGATCGCGGAGGTCGACGGCGAGCGTGTTGGTTGCGTCTTCTGCGTCCGCGGCCCCGACGAAGGAACCGCCAAACTCCGCCTGCTCCTGCTGGCGCCGGGTGGTCGCGGTCAGGGCCTTGGTGGTCGGTTGGTTGACACGTGCCTGGAGTTCGCGCGCTCTGCCGGCTACAAACGCATGGTCCTCTGGACGAACGACCCCTTGGTTGCCGCGCGCCACATCTACCTGACCCGAGGCTTCAAACTCACCACCTCAGAACCCCACACCCTCTTCGGCGAAGGCCTCCTGAGCCAAACCTACGAACTAGACCTCACCTGAAAGCCGAACCCCCGCCGGTACGCCGGTACGCCGGTACGCCGGCTGCAGGTGGTTCGCGGATCCAGAGGTGGATGTGGTCCGCGGGACGACAGGTGACTGTGGTCCGCGGGTCGGCAGGTGGATGTGGTTCGCGGGTAGGTGCAGGTGGTTCGCGTCGCCGGGCTGCGTGATTGTGCTAGTCGTGGTGAGGTGTATCAAGGGCGCCTTTGGCGTCGCCTTCGGCGATCGAACGAGTTCGACCCTTGACACACCTCACCACGACCAGGGAAGGACGCAGCTAGCCCGGAGCCGCTGGGAAGTACGGCCACAATTCAGGGATTCCGTCGGGGTGCGGCCCGGGTGGTTCCTGGCGGTCTGGCGGTTCCGACTGGTGGACCAGGCGGTCAGGCGTGGCGGCCGATAGCGGGCTGCTCGACCGATAGCGCCCTACAGGCCGGCATCGGTCCAACGGGCCGGCATCCGACCCGGCGGGCTCACGGCCGCTAGCGGGTTGTTCGACCGATAGCGCTCCGTAGACCGGTATCGGTCCAACGGGCCGGCAGTCGACGGGACCGCGCCACTGCTCGACGCGCGGACCCCTCACCCAGACCCACAGAACTCACCGGAACCACCCGGGAAACCGGTTACCGGGCAGGGGTTCGCGAGTTCTGTCGGTGTGGATGGGGCCGGGCGCCGTTTCGGCGGGTTTCGGGGTGAGTGGTCACTCAGTCGTGGACCAGCGGGACGGAAACCGATTGCCGCCCCCGGAACCCACGACTGAGCGCTGGCTCACCCCCCGCTCAGTGGGGTTAGCCCACGATGTGGTGGTTACCCCACTGGCAGAACAGTGGGGTAACCCCACCAGGAGGAGTTATCCCCCCGCATCGACGCCGAACCACCCGGACCGACGGAAGTTGCTCACACGCCTGCCCCGGGACCGCCCGGGCGAACGGAATCGCCTGAATGCAGCTCACACGTCAGCGCGGATCCGCGTAGCTGCGTCCTTCCCTGGTCGGCGTGGTGGGTGTCAAGGGTCGAACTTGTTCGAGCCCGAAGGGCCGCGAAGCGCCCTTGACGCGCACCACGGCGACTAGCACCATCACGCAGCGGAGACCGCGCAACCACAGCACCAATGCACCGGTGGAAACCACATCGCCCATGCACCGGCGCAATCGCAGTTCCATCCGCTGGAGGAAGGAGCCTGGGCTGTGCTGGAGCTGGGATATGCAGTTGCTGGGGGCAACTACCTGGGCGCGGCGGGGTCGGCGTACGGGGGAGGTGTGATCAGTCCAGTAGGCGGTGGGTGAAGTACCCTCTCCGGTTCATGTCGGATGATGGCATGCACCAAGGGGCCACCGGTCATGCATGTCGAGATGGCACGTCGGGCTCCGACGTATGCCGTGAACGTGCCCGTTCAGGGTGCCTGCGATCGGGAGAGATCGATGAGTCTGCCGGAGGTCGTGTCGCGTGCGGAGTGGGTGGTGGCGCGGAAGGAGTTTCTGGTTGAGGAGAAGGAGTTCACGCGCCGGCGGGACGAGCTGAACGCGAATCGGCGGCGGCTGCCGATGGTGCTGGTCGACAAGCCGTACGTCTTCACCGGGGCGGCCGGTGAGGTGAGCATGGTCGAGCTGTTCGAGGGCCGGCGGCAGTTGGTGGTGTACCACTTCATGTTCCAGCCGGAGTGGGAGGCGGGCTGCCCGAACTGCTCGGGGTTCGCCGACGACATCGGGCGCCTGGAAGGGCTCAACTCCCGGGAGACGACCTTCGCCGCGGTTTCTCGCGCGCCGTACGAGAAGATCGCGGCGTACAAGGAGCGGATGGGGTGGACGTTCCCGTGGTACTCGTCGTACGGGAGTGAGTTCAACTACGACTTCCATGTCACGCTGGACGACTCCGTGGTGCCGCTCGAGTACAACTACCGGACCAAGGCCGAGTGGGATCAGGTCCCGGCCAATGAACACGTGCAATCCGAGCAGCCGTTCGATCTGCACGGGATGAGCTGCTTCCTCCGCGTCGGCGAGGCCGTCCACCACACCTACTCCACCTACGGCCGCGGCACAGACTCCCTCGGCTTCTCATCCAGTGCCCTGGACCTCACCGCCCTCGGCCGCCAGGAGCCCTGGGAAGAACCCAAGGACAGAACCCCCGGCCAGGCCCCCGTCGCCGGCGATCCGCGCATCAACCACCGCGACACCTGCCACTAGTCACCCCTTCACAGCGATAGCGCCGAAGGCGGCGGTCAGGGCTTGGGCGATCAGGTCGGGGAGATCGGTCTGGCCGTCGTCTTCGGCCCAGCGGACCAGGGCTGTGTGCATGACGGCCAGGCAGGCGCTGGCTGCGGCGTTGGCGTGGAAGGCGGCGTCGGGATCGGTGCCGTCGTCGCCGAGGGCATCGACGATCGCCTGTTGAAGGGCGTAGTTGTTGTCCAGGTGCTTGGCCCGCAAGGCCGGTGTCGAGATCATCAACTGGAGGCGGGCCAGCAGGAACTGCTTGGTGGCCGTCGGGTCGTCGCCTCCAGCGGTCAACTCCCTCGCCGAGTCGATGATCGCGGTGCCGATGCGGTGGACCAGGGGTTGCTCGGCCGAGGTCGCGGCGATGCGCTCGGCGGCGAGCTGGGTGCGCTGGTCGACGAGGACGAGGTCCTCCTTGGTGGGGAAGTGCCGATACACGGTCATGGCGGACACGCCCGCGGCTTCGGCGACGTCGGCCACGGTCGTGGCGTCGTATCCGCGCTCGGTGAACAGGCGGACCGCATGCGCCTGGATCGTGCGCTGGGTGTCGGCTCGTCGTTTCGCTCGCAGGGTGGGGTGCTGGTCGTTCATGTGATAGACACTACCGCAGTGGTAGTCACTAACATTTCGGTAGTAACTAACAACCTGGAGTGGTTGACATGAGTGATCTGACCGGCAGGACGGCCCTGGTGACCGGAGCATCGCGCGGCATCGGACAGGCGATCGCTGCCCGGCTGGCGGCGAACGGAGCAGTGGTCGTCGTTCACTACGGCAAGGACAAGGACGGCGCGACGGCGACGGTCGACGAGATTGAACGGTCTGGTGGCACTGCGTTCGCCGTCGGGGCAGAGCTGGGCGTGGAGGACGACGTCGAAACGCTCTTCGAGGGAGTCGAGGCGGGCCTGGCGGGGCAGCCACTCGACATCCTCGTCAACAACGCGGCAGCGGTGCCGGCCGGGCCGCTCGGAACCACGACGCGGACGGAGTTCGACCACCTCTTCGCGGTGAACGTGCGAGCGCCGTACTTCATCATCCAGCGAGCCCTGCCGGTACTCCGTGACGGTGGCCGCATCATCACGATGTCGTCCGTAGCGACCCGGATGGCCAACCCCACCCAGACCTCCTTCGCGATGACGAAGGGAGCGGTCGAGACCATGACCATGACCTTGGCCAACGAGCTCGGGGCTCGAGGAATCACCGTGAACGCGGTCGCTCCCGGCGCCACCCGGACGGCGACGAACGGATCGTCGTTCGAGGCTCCGGGCCTGGCCGACTTCATCGCCGCGGGGACGGCACTCGGTCGGCTGGGTGGGGCCGACGACGTCGCGGACATCGTCGCGTTCCTTGCCTCCGACGCCGCGCGCTGGATCACCGGCCAGGTCATCGACGCGACTGGTGGTCTGTTCCTCGGTCCACGCCCTTGACCGACTGGGGCCGGCCCTGACCGATGGGGGAACGGGTCGGTCTGTAAGCCGGATTCTGTAGTCGGCGATCATCCATCTACGGTGACCGTTGCCGGTCACCTCCAGCGGCCTACCCGCGAGCTCGGGCGGGCAGCCCTCGAACGCTCGCGCAGACGACGGTTGCCCGCCATCCTTCTTGGCCTTGCTCCACGTGGGGTTTACCGAGCCTCCACAGTCGCCTGCGGAGCTGGTGGTCTCTTACACCACCGTTTCACCCTCACCCGCACCTCGATGGACCACGGGGTCCACCGAGGCCGCTGGCGGTCTGTTCTCTGTGGCACTGTCCCGCGGGTTGCCCCGGGTGGGCGTTACCCACCACGCTGCCCTGTGGAGTCCGGACTTTCCTCGGCGCCCTGGGGGCGACGCGATCGCCCGACCGACCCGTTCCTCGTTCAGGATAGGGCCTCCGCGGGGACATCCGGCCAGCGGCCGTCCTCGCCGCGCTGATAAGCCCGTACGTCGACCACGGCGTCCAGGTTGATCGGTCCGTAGATGTGCGGGAACGTGATCCCGATACCGTCCAGGTCCTCGTCGCAGATCGCCGAGACGAGGCGTCCGGTGTCGATCACCAGCAGACAGAGCGGCTCCGTCACATCGGAGTAGAACGAGTTCGCCACCATGCCGACCTGCTCCGGCCGCGAGCAGTGAATGAAGGTCGCCCCGTCGTCAAGTGTCTGACCGCGAGTGGAGATCCGGTACGAGCCCGCCTGCTGAGCGGCGCTCCACTGGTCGACGAAGGCGATATGCAAGATCGACGGCATGTCGAGAGGCTATCGGCGCCGGCACGGCCACCGAAGTATTGACACGGAGCACGCGGCAAAGAAAGATCCGATGTCTACTCGTGGTCCTCTCCGCCCCCAGGCCACGGGTCCGCCCCATCCTCGGAGAGCTCCGATGAACACCCTCCTACGCTCCCCCCTGCCCAAAATCTTGCTCGTCCTGGCCCTCTTGGCCGGCTTGATAGCAACCAGTGGCCCTCCCGCTGCCGCGGCTCCCGGTACCACCGCCTGGCAGAACGGCTCTTTCGTCGTCGACACCCCGAACCTGGTTCGCCGTTCGGACGTCGTACTCGGTCGTGCCAACTCAGCGCCGGCCGAGTCGATGCCGTTGGGCAACGGGGCTCTCGGTGCCGCCGTCTGGGCGGCCAACGGGTTCACCGCCCAACTCAATCGCACCGACACCTTCCCCGACCGGAAGTCCTTGGGTCAGCTGGTGATCCCCGGCCTGTCCCGGATGACCAGTGCCGCCGACTTCAGCGGCCGGCTCGACCTGTACGACGGGATGCTGCGGCAGTCCGGCGGCGGGATGACCATGACCGCGTTCGTTCGCGCGGACACCCAGCAACTCGTCGTCGACGTCACCGGCGCCGACCCCAACACCTCGCAGACCGCCCAGGTCAATCTGTGGAGCGGCCGTGCGGCGACCTCGCGTGCGTCGGGCTCGGTCGCGGCGCTGTCCGAAACCTGGGTGGACAACAGCGGCGAGGGAGCCTCCGGCCGAACCTTCGGCTCCCTCGCCGGTCTGTCCGCGGGCGGCCGGAGCGTTGTCGCCTCGGCGCCTAACCCGCTGACCGCACAGGTCAACTTCCAGCCCAACACCGACGGCTCGTTCCGTGTCGTCGTCGCGGCACCGACCTGGACCGGTGGCGATTCGATCGCCACCACGAACTCGGTGCTGAACGGCGCGGCGACGCGTCCGCAGGCCGAGGTCCGCGGCGCCCACCTGCAGTGGTGGCACGACTATTGGCAGTCCGCCGGGCTCATCAAGGTCAGTTCGGCCGACGGCACCGGTGACTACGTCGAGAACCTGCGCACGATCTACCTGTACTCCGCTGCGGCGCAGAGCAGGGGCGTCCTGCCCGGTTCGCAGGCGGGTGTCGCCGACCTGTTCACCTTCTCGCAGGATCGGCGCGAGTGGTTCCCGGCCGGTTACTGGTTCTGGAACCTGCGAATGCAGGTCGCGGCGAACGTGGCCGCCGGCGTACCGGGTCTCAACGACCCGATGTTCCGGCTTTACCGCGACAACCTCGGCGCGATCACGACCTGGACCCAGCAGCACATGCCCGGCCGGCAAGGCATCTGTGTGCCGGAGACGATGAGGTTCAATGGCAACGGCACCTACCAGGGTGGCATCAGCAACGCCTCCTGCGAGTCGAACATCGCGCCGAGCTACAACTCGCTCGTGGTGACCACCGGCGCGGAGATCGGGCTGTGGGTCTGGCAGCACTACCAGATGACCGACAACCAGGCCTTCCTGTCCGCGAACTACCCGCTGATCAAGGCCTCAGCGCAGTTCCTGCTGTCGCACGCGACCACCGGCTCGGACGGCAAGCTGCACACCAAGGGCAACGCGCACGAGACCCAGTGGAACGTCACCGACCCGACCACCGACATCGCAGCGATGCGGGCGTTCTTCCCGATCGCAGTCAAGGCGGCGCAGACCCTCGGTGTCGACGCCGATCTCGTCAACCAGTTGAACGCGGCGATCCCGAAGCTCCCGGACCTGCCGAGGACCGACACCGCCACCCAGACCCAGTTGCTCACGCCGTCATCCGATGCCGCGGGCAACAACATGATCGGGCTGTCCACCCAGCCCACTGCAACGCGGCACAACAGCGAGAACATCGGCCTGGAGGCGGTCTGGCCGTACAACCTGATCGGCGACACCGGCGCGATGACCGCGCTCGGCCGCCGCACCTACACGTCGCGCAGCTACGTCAACGGCAATTCCTGGAGCTACGACGCGCTCCATGCCGCCCGGCTTGGTCTCGGCGCCGAGGTCAAGACGGCCCTGCTCGCCGCGATCAGGTCCTACCAGACCTACCCGTCCGGGATGGCGAGCTGGAACGTCGCGAACGCGGTCGAGCCGTACATCGAGCAGGCCGGAGTACTGGCCGCAACAGTGCCCGAGGCTTTGGTGCAGCACTACGACGGCGTACTACGAATCGCGCCCGCCTGGCCCAGCGATTGGACCGGTGAAGGCACCGTCGCGATTCCGCACAACTCGAAGGTCCACGTCCAGATCAGCGGCGGTACGGCGACAACCGTGGCCATCGTGTCGGGCGCGAACCAGCAGTTGACCGTGCGCAGCCCGTGGCCCGGACAGAGCGTCACGGTGGTGGACGGACAGACCCGGGCGACCGTGGTCGGTCCGCAGACCAATGCGACGTTCACCGTCCCGGCGCAGTCCGGCAAGACCTACTTGGTCGAGCGGACCGGCTCACCGACCAACGCACAACCGTTCGAGGCGCTGACCGGTACGCAGGCCACCGCGCCAAGGAAGTACGACAGGGCAACCATCGGGTTGCCGAAGGCAACCTCCGGCACCGGCACGGTCAGCCTCCGCGCACGGGCCAACGGCAGGTACGTGACGGCCGGGACCGGTACGCCGCTGATCGCGAACAGCACCACGATCGGCACGGCCCAGCAGTTCGAGATGGCCGACCTGGGCGGCGGCAACGTGTCGTTGCGCGCCAAGGTGAACAACCTGCTGGTTGCCGCCGACAACGCAGGCGCCGGACCGCTGATCGCCAAGAACACGGCGGTCGGTTCCTGGGAGACGTTCCAACTGATCCGCAATCCCGACGGCACGGTCAGCTTCCGTGCCCAGATCAACAACCAGCTGGTCTGCGCCGACAACGCCGGAGCCGCGCCGCTGATAGCGAACCGGGCCGCGGTCGGCCCGTGGGAATCCTTCGACCTGATCACCAACTGAGGAGCAGAGACATGGCCTTCAAAGACATGCGGCGCAAGTCCCTGCTGGTAGCACTGACCCTGACGGTCTCGATGGCCGTCGGCATGCCGGCAGCGGACGCGGGTTCCACCATTCCACCCGCCGATTACCAACAGATCAACCTCGCCAGCGGGGGCAACGAGCTCGGTGAGGCGATGTCGCTCGCAGTACTGCCTGACCGGACGGTGGTTCACACCGCCAGGGACGGCAACGTCCGGGTGACCGATGCCGCCGGCAACACCAAGGTCGCCGGCAAGCTGAACGTGTACACCCACGACGAGGAGGGGCTGCAAGGCGTCGCCGCCGATCCGGCCTTCCTCACCAACCGGTTCATCTACCTCTACTACTCGCCCCGGCTGACCACCCCGGACGGCGACGCGCCGACCGAGGGCACGCAGGCGACCTGGGACCAGTGGAAGGGCGAGTTGCGCCTGTCCCGGTTCGTCCTCAAGACGGACAACACCCTCGATCTGGCCAGCGAGAAGATCGTACTGCGCGTCGCCAACGACCGTGGTCAGTGCTGCCATGTCGGCGGCGACCTCGATTTCGATGCCGCGGGCAACCTCTATCTGACCACCGGCGACGACAGCAACCCGTTCCAGTCCGACAGCTACACCCCGATCGACGAGCGCACCAACCGCAACCCGCAGTTCGACGCGCAGCGCACCTCGGGCAACACGAACGACCTGCGCGGCAAGGTACTGCGGATCCGTCCGCAGGCCGACGGTACGTACACGATCCCGGCCGGCAACATGTTCGCACCGGGTACCGCACAGACCAGGTCGGAGATCTACGCGATGGGCTTCCGGAACCCGTTCCGGATGAGCGTCGACAAGGCGACCGGCATCGTCTACCTGGGCGACTACGGCCCGGACTCCGGCAGCACGAATCCGAACCGTGGCCCGAACGGCCAGGTCGAGTTCAACCGGATCACCGCACCGGGCAACTACGGCTGGCCGTACTGCACCGGCACCAACACGACGACGGAGACCTACAACGACTTCGTCTTCCCGAGCGGGCCGTCCGGAGCGAAGTACAACTGTGCCGGCGGACCGACCAACAACTCGTTCCGCAACACCGGCCTGACCACGTTGCAGGCGGCGAAGCCGTCGTGGATCAAGTACGGCGGTGACTCGGGCACCCCGCCGGAGTTCGGCACCGGCTCCGAGTCGCCGATGGGCGGCCCGGTCTACCGGTACGACGCGAACCTCAACTCCGCGGTCAAGTTCCCGGCCTCACTGAACGGCCGGTACTTCGCGGGCGAGTACGGCCGCCAGTGGATCAAGGCGATCGAGGTCACCAGCAGCGGTAGCCCGGGTGACATCGGCGCCTTCCCCTGGACCGGCACCCAGGTGATGGACATGGCCTTCGGTCCGGACGGTGCGCTCTACGTGCTCGACTACGGCACCGGCTCGAACAACCAGGCGCTGTGGCGAGTCGAGTACAAGGGCAGCACGAACGGCAACCCGGTCGCAAAGGCGAGCGGGAACCCGACGTCGGGCGGGCAGCCGCTGACAGTGGCGTTCTCGTCCGCGGGGAGTTCAGACCCCGAGGGCGGCGCGCTGACGTATCGCTGGACCTTCGGCGACGGTGGAACCTCCACCCAGGCCAATCCGACCTACACCTACAACACCGCCGGAAACTACACGGCAACGCTGACGGTGACAGACCCAGCCGGACTGACGGGTTCGGCCAACGTGCAGATCAGTGTCGGCAACACAGCGCCGACGGTGAACATGCAGACCCCGGCCAATGGACAGCTGTTCTCCTTCGGCGACACCGTGCCGTTCCAGGTGAGCGTGAGTGATCCCGAGGACGGCACGATCGACTGCAACCGGGTGAAGGTGACCTATCTGCTCGGACACGATGTCCACCAGCACCAGATCACCCAGAAGACCGGCTGCAGCGGATCGATCGCAGTACCGGTTGATGGCGAACATGACCCGGCTGCCAACGTGTACGGGGTCTTCGACGCGGAGTACACGGACAACGGTGGGCTGACCACGCACAGCACCCGCACACTGCAGCCGCGTCATCGGCAGGGCGAGCACTTCGGCGCCCAGTCGGGGATCCAGTTGGCCGATCACGCCGGCGCTGAAGGCGGCAAGACCGTCGGATTCGTCGACAACAACGACTGGATCTCGTTCCAGCCGTACGCGGTGTCCAATGCCACGACATTCACCGCGCGGGTCTCTTCGGGCGGTGTCGGTGGCACGCTCGAGGTCCGGGCGGGGTCGGCAACCGGGACGCTGATGTCCAGCGTGGCCGTGGCACCGACTGGCGGCTGGGACACGTTCGTCAACGTGTCGGGCAACCTCGCCAACAAGCCGGCCGGTACGACGACGCTGTTCCTGGTGTTCAAGGGCGTCACCGGGCAGGGCAACCTGTTCGACCTCGACGCGTTCACCTTCACCACCTCCGGTAGCGGTGGCACCGGCGGGACGACCACGGCCGAAGGCGAGTCCTTCACGTCGACCGGTGG
>NZ_DASRXP010000464.1:0-11197 GCF_035687465.1 Kribbella sp. | reverse complement strand
CCCAAGATCTTGCCCTGAGCAACCACCATCTGGGCCGCCGCCTCGATCGCACCGCCCAGCAACGGAATCCCACCAGCGTGTAGGGAAGCAGCACCGAGATGGTTGCCGAGCCCGATCGCCAGGATCTTCGCCAGTCCGCTCTCCACCGGACCGTGGAAGTCGGTGTGCGGCTTCACCCGGTTGACCAGCAGGACGCCATCCGCCTTCGCGGCAATCGCGTCGTGGTGCACCGGCGTCCCGTCGTCGAGCGTGCCGACGAGCACCGTCTCCATGGTCGCCTCGATCGGGCAGCCCATGGATTCCGGCGTCACCCCGAGCCCAGCCAGCATCTCCCGCTGACCATCAGCCGTCGCACCACCATGCGACCCCATCGCCGGTACGACGAACGGCTCCGCACCCGCCGCCCGAAGCCAATCAACAGCCGCCCGAACCACGACGACCAGATCGTGAATCCCCCGGCTCCCCGCGGTCACCGCAATCCGGTCCCCCGGGCGGATCCTCGCTGCCAAAGGAGCCAGAGCAGCCTGCGCAGCGGCGTACGGATCGCTCTCCGCCGGCAGATCCGGAAGCAGCCGCCGAATAGGCGTCACCTGCGGCAGAGTCCCGTTGGGCCGCAACCCCCGGATCGCCTCAAACGGTCCCCAGGACCCTCCTACCGTGCCGTCGGCGTTGCTGTTCGTGGGCATTAGTGGCTCTGGCGGGCTACGGCTGAGCCGCTGCGGCCGACTAGGAAGTCGAGGTCGCAGCCCTCGTTTGCCTGGGTGACGTGGTTGACGTAGAGGCGGGCCCAGCCGCGGTCAGTGGGAGCCACGGCCGGCTGCCAGTCGGCGCGCCGCTTCGCGAGTTCCTCGTCCGAGACGTCCAGATGCAGCCGCCGTCCAGGCACGTCGAGCTCGATCCAGTCACCAGTCCGGACCAACGCCAGCGGCCCACCCACAGCCGCCTCCGGCGCCACATGCAGCACGACGGTCCCGTACGCCGTACCGCTCATCCGGGCATCGGAGATCCGGACCATGTCGTCGACACCTTGTTCGGCGAGCTTGCGCGGGATCGTCAGGTTGCCGACCTCGGGCATCCCCGGATAGCCACGTGGCCCCGAGTTCTGCAGCACCAGCACGGTGTCCTCATCGACGTCGAGGTCCATGTCGTCGACGGCCAGGTCGTACTCCTCGATACTGCTGAAGACGAGCGCCTTACCGCGATGCTGCAACAATCTCTCGGACGCCGCGGATTGCTTGACCACGGCACCATCCGGCGCCAGATTCCCCTTCAGTACTGCGGTTCCAGCGCCACTGCCAAGCGGATCCTCAACGGCACGGATCACGTCGGTGTCGACGGTTCGCTCAGACCGGGCGACATTCTCACCGATGCTCTTGCCCGTCACAGTGATCGCATCAGCCTTCAGCAGCGGCAGGATCTCCCGCATCACCGCAGGCAGCCCACCCGCGTAGTAGAAGTCCTCCATCAGGTACTTCCCGGACGGCTGCAGGTCGACCAGCCACGGTACTCCGCGCGCCCACTCGTCCATGTCGTCCAACGTCAGGTCGACGCCCACCCGGCCGGCGATCGCCAGCAGATGGATCACCGCGTTGGTCGACCCACCGATCGCCGCGTTCGCCCGGACCGCATTGGCGAACGCATCGCGGGTCAGGATGTCACTCGGCTTGAGGTCTTCCTCGACCATCTGCACGATCCGCTGACCGGCCTGCTGCGCGATCGCGTAGCGCCGCGAGTCGACGGCCGGGATCGCGGCCGAGCCTGTTAGTTGCAGCCCGAGCGCCTCCGCCATGCAGGCCATCGTCGACGCCGTGCCCATCGTCATGCAGTGCCCGTTGCTACGGGACATGCCGGACTCGGCCGCGGCGTAGTCCTCCTGCGTCATGCGGCCGGCATTGACGTCCTGCGTGAACCGCCAGACCGCAGTACCGGAGCCGATGTCGCAACCGCGGAACTTGCCGTTCAGCATCGGACCGCCGGTCACCACCAGCGTCGGAAGGTCAACCGAGGCCGCGCCCATGATCGAGCCGGGAGTGGTCTTGTCGCAGCCGGTCAGCAGCACCGTGCCGTCGATCGGGTTGCCGCGCAGCGACTCCTCGACGTCCATGCTGAGGAGGTTGCGGAACAACATCGCGGTCGGCCGCAGCATCGTCTCGCCGAGCGACATCACCGGGAACTCCAGCGGGAATCCGCCCGCCTGCCAGACGCCGCGCTTCACCGATTCGGCCAGCCTGCGCAGGTGCGCGTTACACGGCGTCAGCTCGGACCAGGTGTTGCAGATGCCGATCACCGGACGCCCGTCGAACACCTCGTCCGAGAACCCCTGCGCCCGCATCCAGGACCGGTGGATGAACCCGTTCCGGTCCTTCTCCCCGAACCAGTGATCAAAACTCCGCCGCCCGATGTGCCCCTCCGGCCGTCCCGGCTCGTCGCCCACCGGCCGCCCGGTCTTATCCGGCGTGGGGCCGCCCGCGGGGTCGGTGGTCACCTGCTCGATCGGTTGGTTGGGATCGTCCGTCATCGAGACACCTCCGCGGTCGTCACTTCGCCGTTCACCCGGCGGCTGATCCCGGCCGGATTCGCGTCCTTCAGTACTGCGGGCAGCACCGTGTCCGGCGTGTCCTGATACGCCACGGGCCGCTGGAACCGACGTGCGGCAGTCACGCCGACGCTGGTGTGGATCGACCCCACGGTCGAGGGGAACGGACCACCGTGATGCTGGGCCCACGACACGGCGACCCCGGTCGGCCAGCCGTTCCACAACACCCGCCCGGCGCGTTCCGTCAGCAGTGGCAGCAACTTCCCCGCCAACTCGGCGTCGACGGCCTCCTCTGCCTGCAGAGTCGCGGTCAGATTGCCTTCGAAGGCCTCGACCGCGCTCACCAACTCTTCTTCGGAGGCGTACTCGACCACGATCGAAACCGGACCGAAGCACTCCTCCAGGATCTCCTCCCGCCGCTCCAGTAGCTCGCCAACCGTGGTCTGCAGCAGAGTCGCGCCACCGGAAGCCCAGACGCGGATCCCATCGACCTTCTGGAGCCGATCGAGACCGGAGGAGAAGCCCTCCGCAATGCGATCGTTCAACATATTTGCCCCGGCGACTCCGCCGGCTGCCTCCGCCAATTGCTCCTGCAGACCGTGGCCGGCGGGGAGGAACAGCAGTCCGGGCTTCGTGCAGAACTGGCCGACGCCAAGGGTGAACGACCCGACGTACCCGGTCGCAATGTCCTTGCCCCGGGCATCGACTGCGGCCTGGGTTACGAAGACGGGATTGAGGCTGCCGAGCTCGCCGTAGAACGGGATCGGCTCCGGCCTCGTGACTGCGATCTCGTGTAGTGCCTTGCCCGCCGGCACCGAACCGGTGAAGCCGGCGGCCGTGATCCGCGGGTCTTTCAACGCGACCACGCCGACGTCGTACCCCTGGACCAACCCGAGCGTTCCGGCCGGTGCACCCGCGGCCCGGAGTGCCTCGATCATCACCTCGGCCGTCCTCGCCGATAGCTCCGGATGACCCGGGTGCGCCTTGACGATCACCGGGCAACCTGCGGCCAACGCCGATGCGGTGTCACCACCGCACACGCTGAAGGCGAACGGGAAGTTGCTCGCGGCAAATACCAGTACCGGACCGAGGGGAACCAGGACCCGCCGGAGGTCAGGACGCGGTACAGGCTTGGCGTTGGCGTCGGCGGTGTCGATGATGACCTCGAGCAACGAGCCCTCGGCCAGTACGTCGGCGAACATCCGCAGCTGCCCGCTGCACCGGGCCACCTCACGGCGCAGCCGGGCCTCGGACAGGGACGACTCGCGCATCGCGATCGGCACCAGCTCGTCCACCGCGGCATCGAGGGCATCCGCGACAGCCCGGATCCACCCGGCGCGGACCTCCGGCTCCGACGCGGCGAGCGGCTTGGCGGCCGCCGCCGCTGCGGACAGTGCCTGCTCGAGCTCGGCGGGGGTGGTGTCCGGGGTCATCGGGTCTCCTCCAGAGATTCGGTGGCCAGGAAGGCGAAGGGCTCCCGGCCCACTGCCACCGTATTCGTCAGCGTGCCGATCTCGCTGATCGCGATCTCCACTTCGTCCCCGGCCCGCAGGGCGAAGTCGAGCTCCGGCACGATGCCGGTCCCGGTCGCCAGGATCACCCCGTGCGGGAACTCGTTCGGCGCGAACAGCACGTCCACCAGGTCCTGCAGTTCGCGCACCAGGCTGCCGGTCGAGGTGGTCCCGGTGAACACATCGGCGCCGTCCCGGCGGATCGCCAGGTCGATCGTGAGTGCCTTCGGGTCCGCGACCTCCCAGACCGGCCGGATCCCGGTGGCCAGCGCGCAACCACCGGCGAACACCTTGGCCTGGGGAATGTAGAGCGGGTTCTCGCCCTCGATCGAGCGGGAGCTGAGGTCATTGCAGATGGTGTAGCCGACGATCTGGCCCCGGCTGTTCGCGACCACGGCCAGTTCCGGTTCGGGGACGTCGTGACCGGAGTCGTCGCGGATCCCGATCGGCTCGCCGTCCGTGACGAGCCGCCAGGCCGGTGACTTGGGGAACAACTCGGGCCGCGGCGCGGAGTACACGCGGTCGTAGACGGACTGCTCGGTGCTCTCCTCCATCCGGGCGCCACGGGATCGCTCGTAGGTGACACCGGCGCACCATACTTCGCCGTACCCGTCGAGAGGCGGGAGCAGCCGGACGTCCTGGACCCGTACCTCGTCCCCGGTCTTACCGACGGCCTCGCGGAGTTCCTCGACGGTCAGGCGGAGGAGCTCCGCGATCCCGGCGAAACCTTGAACCGGTGCCACCGTGTCATCGGTTCGAACGCCGGCCCGCGGCCGTTGTCCGGGAAGCTGGTATCGGACCAAGTGCATGGGTGTCCACCTTTCACATCGAGGTACCGAGCAGGCCGCGGGTGATCTGGAAGCCAACGTTGCCGGAAGCAACCGCCTTCGGAATCTGATCCCGGCCCGCGACCGCTGCGATGACGTCGAGCCCGACCGCGGCCTGGTCAGCAGCGTTGCCTGAGGCAACCGCATCCAGATCGTCCCCGTACTTCGCGACTGTCTCCGGGTCGCTGCTGAACTCCACCACCGGCACGAACCGCTGCGCCGACAAGGTGCCACCAACAACATGCGCGAGCACCTGCTGGACACCACCGGCACCGAACCCGGTCGCGGTCTCCATCCAGTCGGTGCCGGGCATCCGCATCACGTGCCAGCCGTTCGCCGCGAACCGCTGGCCGTGGGCGATCGTCGGCTCCACCGCGGCGGGAGAGCCGAAGGCGGCGTACCGGAAGGTCTTGTCGGCGAGCAGGGTGCCGCGCGACGAGAGGACGACCGAACCGCCGGCGTCGACGATCTCGCGGCCGATCAGTGCCAGCGCCTCAGCAGTCTCTCCGGTGAGTGAGCCACGGGCTTCGAGGGCGACGGTCAGCTCACCGACGCTGCCCAAGACCGCCTGCGGTGCGGGCAAGTCGAAGCTGCCGAACCAGTCGCGGACTCGGCCCGTGACGGCGTCCAGTCCGCCGTCGGCCTGGATGCTCGCCCAGCCGAAGCGCGACGGATCCGCACCGGCCTCGACCAGCCGCGAGCGGAAGTAGTCGTTGTGCGTCTTCTCGCAGCCGTGCTCGAGCAGCAGCGCCATCCTGGTGTTCGGGTGCAGGAGATAGCCGAGCATCGTGCGCGCGAACGTTTCCTCCGACGCACCACCACTCGACCCGCAGCCCTCGGTATGCGGCAGCGCGACCATCCGGGTCACCGCATCGCCGGCCCAGTGCTCAGCCTCCGCCTGCGCTGCGAGCCTCAGAGCGATCTGGCCCGAACACAGACTTGTCGGCAAGATCAACCCCACTGCCTCCGGCACCAATCGCCCATCCACTTCCAGCAGCGACACGCCCGGGCGCCCGGAGTCGGTCAAAACGGGGCGAACGATCGCAGTGTCGAGGTGTGATCGTTCGCCCCCTTTTGTCGTGGTGAGGGGTTGGCCCGGCAGAGGTGCGTCACGGTCCTCGGCGGGGAGATCGAGCAGGTTGCGGCTGGTGCGGCCGTCGGTGCTGATCGAGATGCCCTCGCGGGGTCCGCTCTGCCGCCAGTTGCGCCAGATCGACACCTGACTGTGGCCGGCCCGCTCCCCCGCGCTCAACTCGCCCGATGCCACCCGGACGGTGAGGTCGAAGGTGTCGGCCGTCAGGTCGTCCATCGGCGTACCAGTCAGGTAGCGGCCGGCGTCCACGTCCATCTCCGCGTGCAGCCGCTCGTACCGGGCCGTGGTGGTGACGAACTTCAGTGTCGGCACGAACGGGAAGTTGGTGATCGACCCGTTGCCGGTAGTGAAGAAGATCAGGTTGCAGCCGCTCGCGATCTGGCCGGCCACGGACTCCAGGTCGTTGCCGGGGCTGTCCATGAAGACGTACCCGCTGCCGGGCAACGGCTCGCTGTAGTCGATCACGTGGTCGAGCCGGACCTCGCGCGGCAGTTTGCGGGCCGCGCCGATCGACTTGAGCACGATGTTGTAGAGGCCGCGGTAGACGTTGCCGCCGGACGGGTTGCCCTCCGCGGTGTGACCGTGCCACCCGACCCGCTCCTTGAACGACTGGACGGTGGCGAGGAACCTGCGGGCCGTCGCGAGGTCGCGGACGTTCTTCAGGACGTACCCCTCGGCGCCGATCAGCTCGTCGGTCTCCGCGAGGACCGCCGTACCGCCGTGGCGGATCACCTCGCGGCCCACCGCGCCGGCCAAGGGGTTGGCGGTGATTCCGGAGAACGCGTCCGAGCCGCCGCATTGCAGGGCGATCTTGAGATCTCTGAGGGGAACTTCCTCGCGGTGTTGCGCGGCGACCACCGGCAGCCAGGGCTCGACCAGAGCGCCTGCGGCGGTGAGGTCGTGCTCGAAGCCGGCCTGCCTGGTGAAGAAGGCATGCGGCACGCGGATCGGCGGATACCCCTGCTCGGTCATGAAGTCCTGGATCGCCTGCCCGGACACCAGATCGTCCTCGGTGTCGACGATCAGTACTGCGCCGACATTGGGGTTCAGGGCAAATCCGGCCAGCGTGGCCAATAACAGGTGCAGATTGTTCGGCGTACCGGCCTCGCCGCCCTCGGTGTGAGCCACCGGTACGACGCCGTCGAACCCGGCGGCGCCGTCGAACCTCCTGGCCAACTCCGTGACGAACCCACTGCTCTTGGAACTCGTCGCCATCAGTACTACGTGGTTGCGGGTGCCGGCCGGTCCCTGCTCACGGGGATAGCCGAGGAACGTCCCGGGCTGCTCGACCGAGGTGACCTGCTGACCGAGGTTCAGCGCGCCTTCGTCGAACTCGTAAGGATCGAGGGGTTCGTTGCTGGCCGAGGGCTCCTGCGGAAGTCCTTCCACTCCTCTGGCGGACACCGCTGCCAGGCTGGTCGGAGTACAGACGTAGTCGCCGACCTCCAGATCGCGCAGGGCGCGGGCGAAGGGGGTGTGCCACGACAACAGCGCCTCGCCGGTCTTGACCGGTCGCGCCACGAAACGATGACCTTCGAGAACTGTGTGCGGCAGGGTCACCTGGGTGCCGTCGAAATCGATCACGGTGCCCTGTTCCAGGCGGCGCGAACAGATCGCCACGTTGTCCCCGGACTCGGGCAGTACCCCGACCTCGTCGAACCTCACCATTCGCGGAGCCTTCCGATACGGATGTCGAATCGTGCATGATGCATGATTACCAGTGCTACCCTGCCGAAATCCGCGACCTGGGTCAAGGCCGTGACCATGACCGTGACCTCGCCCGAGACCCTGCCCGAAGAAAGGCCGGCGACGATGACAGAGACGGTGGAACCGCAGGATCGCCGGCTGCTGCGGCGGCAGATGCTCGCCGACGACGTGTACGAGGCGATCAAGACGATGCTGATGGACCACGCGATCCAGCCTGGCGCGCGGATCTCCATCGACGGCCTGGCCCGTGACTTCCAGGTCTCGTCGACGCCGGTGCGGGAGGCGCTCGCGCGGCTCGAGTCCGAGGGACTCGCCGACAAGGAACCGCTGAAGGGGTACCGAGCGACGCCGCTGCTGACGCTGGAGGAGTTCGACGACCTGTACCGGTTCCGGCAGCTGCTCGAACCCTGGGCGGCCCGGCGGGCGGCCGAACAGATCGACGATGCCGGCCGCTCGCTGCTGACCGCCGAGCTCTCGACCGCGGTCGAGCCGACTTCCGTGGACTACGCGGGCTACAAGGCGCTCACCGCGCACGACAACCGCTTCCACTCGCTGATCGCGAGGCTGTCAGGCAGCGAGCAGGTCCGCCTCGCCTTCGAGCGAACCCACTGCCACCTGCACATCTTCCGCCTCCACTACGACCGCGGCACCGGCCCCGAGGTCCTGGTCGAACACCGCCAACTCGTCGAAGCCATCGCCTCAGGCGACCCCGCCACCGCCGAGAAGGCCATGACCCAGCACCTCACCAACTCCATGACCGTCCGCCTCCGGAAGATCTTCGGTTAACGCGTCGGAGTGATGACCAGGGCATCTCCGACTGGGCGTTCACCGGTGGCATCGGACGGAGTGTTGAGGACGGTGCCGTTGGCGACCATGGTGGTCGAGCCGCCGCCGTCCAGGTTGATGGCGTTGCGGAGGCCGAAGGACTTGGCGACTGCGGCTGCCTCGGCGATGCCTAGGCCGAGGCTGTCGACGTTGCGGCCGTCGGCGGTGATCAGGACCGTGCGGCCCTGGGCGTCGACACCGGCGATGGTCCGGGGGTTTCGCTTGTGGACCCAGCCGTAGTAGGAACTCGGGTTACCGACAGGCGCCATGCCGTCGGCCGCCGGAGTCGCCCGCAGTTTGCCGTCACGAACCAACTCGGGCCCGCCGTTGACGATCGTCGTACGGGATGAGAGCTGGACCGGGCGACCGCGTTCGTCGGTGAGTGAAGCCTTGATCTCCAGCCGCTTGCCGATCTTCGCGCTTGCCAGCAGGGGTGCGACCAGGTTGCCGGTCGCCTGAACCGTCCGGCCGCCTTCGGGGATCGCGCCGCCTCGGGTCGTCGGCCGGATCGCGCTCACCACATCGCGCCGATCCACGATTACCTCCGCGCCGGGACCGCTAGGTGTGCTGACCCCGTACGCCGAGTCGAAGGCGATCAACTCGTCGGCATCGGTACACGTGACGTCGTGCAACGGCTTCGAGGTCGGCAGGTCGTCGGCAGTACCACCGCAGTTGCGGATCAGACCCGGCACTCGGTTCAACCCGTCCAGCGGAAGCGGCTTGCCGGCCCCGCGGAGCTCGCCGCGCCAGCGGAACCGCTCGACCGCAGTACCGCGGGCGTTGTCGCCGATCACCAGAGCAGGCCGTCCGGCCGTCGGCTCGCTGACCAAGCGCCCGTCGTAGACAGCGACGCCGGCGGGGTCACCCGGCGCTCCCGCCTTCGGGTCGAGCACGAAGAAGCCGGCATTGACCGCAGCGGTCGCGCCGGTCAGGGTCGCGAGCGTGCTGGTCGTCTCACGCGCCTCAAGATCCAGCCCGTACGACGCGTCCAGGGTCCCGCGGAACTTCTTCGGGTCGATCGTCAGCACCTGAACATGCCAGGGACCGGTGGATCCGCTGACGTCGTCGGGTTCGCCGTCCCAGCCGGTGTAGATGCTGGAACCGTTCAGACCGGCGGCGATGACCTTCGTCCGGAGGGCATCAGCCTCCGCCTTGGTGGCGAAGGAACCCAGGCGAACGCGGTACCCGAGGGAGCCCCCGCCGGCGTCAGCCAACTTGGGCGTCGGGACGTCCTCCACCCGCGATTCCAGCCCCGCGGCGCGGAGGCGCGCAGCCGCGGCGTCGGCGGTCGGCCGGTCGGAGAGTGCGGTCGCCGGGGCGTCAGGGTCGGGCGAACTCGACGGAATCGCCACCTCGACGGTCCAGGTCGAACCAGGGCCGGCCTGACCTCGCACAATCGTCGTCAGGGTGACACCAGGCTGGAGCGGCCGGCTCTCCCTGGTCTCGGGAAGGCCGGCCGGACCGAGCGGCAGGACCGTCGCGGCGGAGCCACCAGAGTGCTGAGCAGGCGGCTGCGCGGACGCAGTACTGGCGAGGGCGGCGCCGGCCACGAGGGTGGCGACGGCGACGCCCGCCAGGGCGGATCTTGGGCGGGACAGGCGGCGGAATGTCATACCTAGATTCCTATGTCAGGCACCGCCGCAGCTACAAGGACTCGAGGATGAACTGGCAACGACCTGGTGAGGAACTGCCCCACAGCTCAGGCAGGAGCGTCGCCGTGATCCGGGATCTCCAGTTGCACGCCGCCCTGCAGCGCGGACTGGTGGGCGAAGATGCCAGGGAGGGTGTAGCGGGCGGAGACCCAGGCGTTGATGGGTGGGAGGGTCTTGTCGGCGACCGAGCGAACGAAGTCGTCGGCGAGGAAGTGGTGCGAGCCCTCGTGCCCGTTGTGCAGGCCGGTGAACTCGACCGGCAGACGACTGCGGTCGTGGACCGGCGCGAGGCCGGACAGGAACGCGTCGCGCAGGGCAGGGTCGACGTTGACCATGTCGGTGTCGTCGAGCGACGCGCTGGGGGCGGACTCGAGGAGTTCGCTGACATCCTCGACGCCCTCCTTGGTCTGCCACACGCTCACGGTGGCGAGCTGCTCGAAGCTGCCCTCGGTACCGAAGACGCGCAGCCGGGACTCGCGGATGTGCGACGGGTACCCGACACGACGCATCTCGTTGGTCCGCATCACGCCACCGTCAGCGAGCTTGAACAGCGCGGTCGCGTTGCTGAAGTCGTTGTCGAACTGGCTGATCTCCTTGTCGAAGACGCCATCGCCACGGTCGTCCTTCACACCGATACAGGACACGTGCGTGGCGTGCTGACCGGTCGTCGAGAGAACGTTGCCGACCGCATGCGTCGGGTAGAGCATGGGTGGGAAGGAGGCGGTCTTCTTCCAGTCGTCGCCACCGCTGTACTGGTAGGCGGCGTAGAAGCCGAGGTCCATGTCGTGGACGTAGTCGCCCTCGGAGTAGAAGACCCGGCCGAACTCGCCGGCCGCCAGCTTCTGGCGGCAGTAGACCGACGACGGGTAGTAGAAGCTGGTCTCGCCCATCATGTAGGTCAGGCCGGTCTCCTTGACCAGCTCGATGATGCGCGCGATCTGGTCCGCCTCGATCGCCATCGGGACGGTCGAATAGACATGCTTGCCGGCCTCGAGCGCCTGGATCGCCATCTCGCCGTGCAGCCAGCGCTGGGTGAAGATCGCGAC
>NZ_DASRXP010000463.1:0-3019 GCF_035687465.1 Kribbella sp. | reverse complement strand
TACCACTTGGTGGTCGTGCCGAGGTCCGTCGTACCGGCCATCGCGACCTCTACCCAGGTGCCGGCCGGGGTGGTGGCGTTCCAGGAGGCGATCAGTTCGGTCAGTCCGAAGCCAGGTTGGATCGTCGGCGAGGTCCAGCTGGTCCGGTCGTAGCTCTTGGCCGAGCCGTCGCCGAACGGATCGACGTACGAGGTGGTGCCGGTCGCGGTGCCGAAGGACAGGTTGCCGTCGGCGACGGTGGTGCCGGAGTGGGTGCCGGCAAGGAAGTCGGTGGTCGAAGTCCATGCGTGGTAGGCGATGTCACGAGCGACCGGCTGCCGGGCGGCCTCGCTCGGGACAGTGACGACGCTCAGCACGACCACACCGGTGATCAGGGCTGCAAGGGGGCGGGCAGCAGTCATGAATCGACCGTAGACCCGCCCGCGCCGCCTGTCGCGGTGAACGCGTGCCGCGATCCAGGAGTATCCCGTCAATTACTTTCCGCAGTCGCGGTCAGCTCTTCCAGTCGTCGGCGAGGAGGGCGAAGACGAGTTCGTCGGTCCATTCGCCCTTGAGGAACTCGTTGCTGACGAAGTGCGCCTCCTGGCGCAGCCCGAGGCGCTGCAACAGGGCGGCCGAACCGGAGTTGCGGGCGTCCAGGCGGCCGATGATCCGGTGCATGCCGAGTTCGGCAAAGCCGAGCCGGAGCAGTTCGGCCGATGCCTCGGCGGCGAATCCGCGACCGTGGAACTCGGGGTGGAAGACGAAGCCGATCTCGCCGCCGCGGTGCTCGACGCTGGTGACGAACAGCGTGACCTCGCCGAGGTGCTGACCGGTTTCGCGCAGGATCACGGCAAGCGTCAGCGCTTGGCCGTCGGTGTCCATCGGCGCGTCGGCCAGCCGGACGGCGAGGGCGTCCCGCACCTGCTCCGGGGTCTTCGACTCATAGAGCAGAAAGCGGGTGACGTCGTCGTTCGACTGCAACTTCAGCAGGTCGTCGTAGTCGGTCTCGACATAGCGGCGCAGGGTCAGGCGGTCAGTCTCGATCGGCAGCGCGTAGGTCACACATGCGAGCTTAGTGTCCTCCGCAACCCAATAAAACAAGCGGATTGGGCCCTCCCGTGCAAGGGCCGGGAGGGCCCGTTCTCCTCCGCCCCGGGCTATCCGTTGGCCAGGGCAACCAGTCGGCTCTGGTCGCCGTTGAAACGGTTCTGGTCGATCGGGGTCGAGCTGTACTGCCAGATGGTGTGGAACGGCCAGCCGCCCGGCAGGGTCCCGGGCGCCGAGGCGTACCGGGCTACCCAGAGAGGGTTGGTCCCGTTGAAGGCGGTGCTGTTGCCGGTGCAGCGGGTCCACCAGTCGAGGTTGGTGTAGATCACGGCGTCCCGGCCGGTGCGCGCCTTGTAGGTGTTGAGGAAGTCCCGCACCCAGTTGACCATCGCGGCCTGGCTCAGGCCGTAGCAGGTCGCGCCGTACGGGTTGTACTCGATGTCGAGCGCGCCGGGCAGGGTCCTGCCGTCGCGGGACCAGGCGCCGCCGCGGTCGACGAAGTAGTTCGCCTGGTTGGCGCCGCTGGAGTCGTTGGGGGTGGCGAAGTGGTAGGCGCCGCGGATCATGCCGACGCCGTAGGACCCGTTGTACTGCTGGGCGAAGTACGGGTTCGAGTAGTAGTTGCCTTCGGTCGCCTTCACGTAGGCGAACCGCTTGCCGGCACTCCACTGCGAGGCCCAGTTGACGTTGCCCTGGTGGCTGGACACGTCGATGCCTTCGACGGTCGCGGCCGGGACTGCCGCTGGGGCTGATGCAGTGGCGGCTGTGCTGCTCTGGCGCCAGCCCATGTAGGCGTCGCCGGCGTTGGCGATGCCGTGCTGGCGGGCTTCGGCAGTGGGTTGATGAGGGGCGGTCGGTACTGCGGTGGCGGGGGTGACGCCGGCGGCCAGGAGCAGGCCAAGAGAGACGGCGACACCCGTGACGAGGGACTTCACGAGGAAACCTCCACAGAGCGATGAGGGGCGGACAGAGCGCTCGCGGAGGTTTTACCCGGGTCTTGGTAAAAATTAACCAAACATGTCGATTTTCACTGTGAGTATCTAACGGACCTTGTCGGAGGTGGCCAGCCAGGTGTTGCACAAATTGACGTTACGAGTGTAAAAACCGCGGTTCACCCAGTACGGCTGGATCTTCTCGCTGCCGTGGTCGCGTTGCGTTCCGTATTCGTCCCCGGAGTGCGCGGTGAGCCAGGTCCACTGCTGCTGGAGAGAGCCGGTCATCGGGTAGCTGTTCTTGTTCGCGCCGATGAAGACCGCACCGAAGCAGGTCGCCTGGATCTCCAGCCGGCGGGACAGTTCGAGCTTCTTCGCCTGCGTCGTCGCCTCGTACGACAGGTCGTAGTACGAGGGCAGGATGTCGGTCATCTCCTGAACGGCATGGCCGTACTCATGGGCGACGGTGTCGACCATGTCCGCGCGCAGGAACGTGCGCTGGTAGGTCTGCTTGTACTTCCCATACGACTGAATATCGCCCACGGCGTCCATGTAGATGGTGTTGTTCACCGGGCAGTAGAAGGAACTCGGCGAACTGCCCCCGCAGGGGGACTGGGCCGGCCCGCTCATCGCGATCAGGCTCGGCGACCGGAACGTGTCACCGGCTGCCCTCACCTGCTTGGGCCAGATCCGGTCCAGGCACGCCTTCACCTGCAGGTAATAGGAGCGCGCGCCCGCGAGGTTCGACGCCCGCGCCTTGGGCTCCTTACAGCCGACGCTTGCCTGCGCACCGGTTGAGTAGATCTTGTCCCTGCTGACGACCTCCCAGTCCGTGGGTTGCCGTGGCGGTGCCGTCGTCTTGGTCGGCTTGGGGGCGGTGGGTTTGGGTGCCGTCGGCTTCGTGGTCGGGAAGGGCCCTTCCGTTCCGACCGGCGTGCTGGGTGTGTAGGTCCAGGTCGGTTCCGGCTGGGAGTAGTTGTCCGGCTCGTCCTGCTGGTTGAGCACCGAGAACATCCACAGGCCGACGAGGACGGCGACACCCGCCACGATCGGGATGG
>NZ_DASRXP010000462.1:0-24124 GCF_035687465.1 Kribbella sp. | reverse complement strand
GAGCCTGGTCGGGGTCGCCCAGCGTCATGGGGTGCTGCTCGTCGCCGGTTCGCGATTCTCCCCGGACGGGGGTCTGGAGAGCTTCATCCGCTTGCCGTACACCCTGGACCCGGACACGCTGCGCGACGCAGTACAGCGACTGGCCGATTCGTATGCGGGGCTGGCGGCGGGACCACCTCCCCGGCGTACCGGCGCCATGATCGCCTGACGTCGACGTCCCGTAATTACGGCCGGGAAGTTCCCCTGGGGGCGGGGCGTTGGGACACTGTGAGAGTCACTCTGCGAGAGGCGTGAGATGTCGTTCTTCAAGCGCAATACAGCCCTGGTCGAGCCCGAGGCCGCCCTGCCCGGCCGCGTCGAGCCCGGATACGCCGTACCGGCGGACAACATCGTGCTCGGTACGCCGCAGACCGCACCCGCTCCCCCCGGCTTCGAGGAAGTCTGGTTCGGCACCGGCTGCTTCTGGGGCACCGAGGAGATCTTCTGGCAGCAGCCGGGGGTCTACACCACGGCCGTCGGGTATGCGGGCGGTTACACCCCGAACCCGACGTACGACGAGGTCTGTACCGGGCGTACTGGTCACACGGAGGCGATCCGGGTGGTCTACGACCCGACCAAGACCACGTTCACCGACCTGCTGAAGGTGTTCTGGGAAACCCACGACCCGACCCAGGGAATGCGCCAGGGCAACGACCTCGGCTCGCAGTACCGGTCGGCCATCTACTACACCACCGACGAGCAGCGCGCGGAAGCCGAGCGCACGCGCGACCTGTACGCCCCGGTCATCAAGCCCCTCGGCTACGGCGACATCACCACCGAGATCGCCCCCCTCGGCGCGCACTACTACGCCGAGGGCTACCACCAGCAGTACCTCTACAAGAACCCCAACGGCTACCGCTGCCACAGCAAGACCGGCGTCCCATTCCCCGAGTGACCGAGCTGAACGGCTGAAATGTCGAGAGTCGCGGGTCGGCCCCGATGTAGCTTCGAGAGGGCCGACCAGCGGTTGCTCCGACGTTAGGGATCTCTGATGAAGTACGTCGTACTGATCCACTCCAACCCGCAGCCGTGGGGCCACCCGACCGGCGACACCGTGGCCGAGCACCGGGCCCTCCCCAAGGCCGAGCGGGACCGGCTGAACTCGGACTTCGAGAAGCTCTTGAGCGACCTCCGGGCCAACGGCGAACTCCTCGGCGGCGAGGCCCTGGGCGACCCGGCCACGTCCCGCCTCTACCGCTACTCCGGCCGCCCGGTCGTCACCGACGGCCCGTACTCGGAGTCGAAGGAACACCTGGCCGGTTTCTTCCTCATCGACGTCGACACCCCGGAACGCGCCGACGCCGTAGCCCAAACCTTCGCCGGCCCGGGCGAAACCATCGAACTCCGCCCGATCCACGTCTTCTGAAGTCCCTGGCCGGGCCAGTACGTCGTACTGGCCCGACGGTCAGGGCATCAGTTGGCCAGCGACTTCCACGCAGTCGTCGACGCTGGCCGCTTCTGTCGCCCACGCGGTATTGCTACCACCAGCAGTACCTCTACAAGAACCCCAACGGCTACCGCTGCCACAGCAGCGCCACTCGTGCAGTTCCCGACAGACAAGCAGTAGCTGTGAACATTGCTATCGTCCGGTTCAATTGAGGCGAGGTGATTGGCTCGTGCGGAGTCAGGCGTTGGCGATCCGGGCGCGCGCGCCGGGCGCGTGCGAGGAGGCGGTATGACGACCGGCCAGGCCCGGGCCAGCGCCGAGTGGCTCAGGTTGCGGGAGCTGGCCGACGCGGCAGCCCGGGCGCCCGAGCTCGTCGACGAGGTCCGGGGGTACCTGCCGACCGACGGCGGGACGGCCATTCACGACCTCGGTTGCGGCAGCGGGTCGATGGCCCGTTGGCTCGCCGTGCAGCTGACCGGACCCCAACACTGGGTCATGTATGACCGGGACGCCGAGCTGCTCACCCTCGCCGCTGCGGACCCGCCGGGCGATGCCTTCGACGGAGCCCCGGTGACCATCGAAACCCGTCAAGGCGACATCACCCGGCTGAAGCCCGAAGAGCTGGCGGGCGCAGCCCTCATCACTGCCTCTGCGCTGCTGGACATGATGACCGCGGAGGAGCTCGGCCGATTCGTCGCCACCTGTGCCGGCCCGGGCTGCCCCGTGTTGATCGCCCTCAGCGTCACCGGTCGCGTCGAACTCACACCGAGCGATCCGTTCGACCAACGCGTCACCGACGCGTTCAACGCCCACCAGCGACGTACAACCAGCGCCGGAAGGCTCCTCGGTCCCGACGCGGTCGGCACCGCGGTGGACGGCTTCACCCGGCTGGGCCTCGACGTGCTGGTCCGCCCAAGCCCGTGGCGGCTCGGCCCCGGTCAGGCCGCTCTGGCGGCCGAGTGGTTCACCGGCTGGCTAGCGGCGGCATGCGAGCAGCGACCGGAGCTGGGCGCCGAGGCCCCGTCGTACGCACGGCGACGCTTGGCCGAGGCAGCCACCGGCCGGCTGTCCGTCACTGTGGACCACCTGGATCTGCTGGCGCGGCCCAGCTGAGGGCCTGCGCGCTCGGTGAATCATCGTGGCGCCGGCAGCTACCAGTCCCTGACCTACGCCTCTGCGTCGAACCGCTCGCCGGACGGGAGGTCAAACGTGTGCGCGCCTCGTCGAGCCTTCGTGGCCAGGTAGCGGGCGTTGGTCGCGTTGAGGTGCATCCTGGTCGGCACCCGCTCCGCAACGGTCACTCCGAGCCGATCCAGCTGGGCAGCTTTATCGGGGTTGTTGCTCAGCAGTGCGACCCGGTCCACGCCCAGGGCACGAAGCATCTGGGCCGCGACCGTGTAGTCGCGCCCGTCCTCGGCGTAGCCCAGCGCCAGGTTGGCATCGTACGTGTCGAGGCCGCCGTCCTGTAGCGCGTACGCGTCAAGTTTCGCGTACAGACCGATGCCGCGGCCTTCCTGGCGCAGGTACAGCAGGAACCCGCCGACCTCCTCGATGCGCCGGACAGCCTCGAGCAGCTGCGGCCCGCAGTCGCACCGCTCGCTCCCGAGTACGTCGCCGGTGAAGCACTCGCTGTGGACCCGGACCAGCGGCGGTCCCCCCGTGTCCACGCAGACCGCCGCCGCCCGGTCGCCGAGGCCGAGAGCCAGATGCTCTCGCCCGTCAGCGAGTCCGTCGAAGGAGTAGACGCGTGCGGTCGTGCCGAACCCGTCCGCGAACCGCAGCGGCAGCATGATCTGGGTACGGATCGTCGCCGTGGGCAGGTGCATCGTGTTCTCCTTCAGTCCTGCTTCAGTCCTGGCAGAAGCGCTCCGAGAGCGCGTAGCGCAGGAGTACGACGTCGCCGATCCTGCGCACATCCGCCAACCGGGCGTGGCAGTCGGGGTTCCACGGGAAGCTTCCGTCGCCGACGAACCGCGGCGCCCGGGAGTCGCCGACGAAGAACGGCGCCACGACCAGGTGCAGCTCGTCCGCGAGGCCGGCGGTGAGGAACTGGGTGTGCACCGTCCCGCCTCCCTCGACCATCAGCCGACGTACGCCACGCACGTGCAGGTCCTCGCTCATCCGGCACATGTCGACCCGCCGACCGCCGTCGACGATCGTGGCCACCGCCCCGAGCCGGAAACGAGCCTCGGCGACGGCGTCGCCGGGGCAGTAGACGAGCTTCTCGGAGTCGCCGGTGACGAAGAAGTTGGCGCGTGGGTCCAGCCGGGCCCTGCTGGTGACGGTCACCTTGATCGGTGTCGGCGGCAGGCCCCGGGCGGCGCGCCCGGCGCGCCGGGCCGAGGCCCGCACCAACAGCCGGGGGTTGTCATTGCGGACCGTGGCGGCACCGACGAGGATCGCGTCGCTGTCCGCGCGGACGGCGTCGACCCGGTCGAGGTCGGCATCGTTGGACAGCAGCAGTCGTTCGTCGGTGGCAGTGTCGAGGTAGCCGTCGATCGATATGCCGCAGCTGAGCAGGGTGTAGGGGCGATCAGGCATCGACAACGCTCCCGACTCGCTCCGGCTGCGCCTCGGCCGGGCCGCGCGCACCGTCCCGGGGGCGCCGTCGCCCAGCCAGCACGACGACGGCTCCGGGCAGAGTGGCCACCAGCGCGAGTACGCCGTACACCACCGCCACGGTGACTCCCTGCGCCGCGCTCAGCCCGACCGAGCCGAACGCCCATGCGGCCGCGCCCTCGCGCGGGCCCCAGCCGGCGATGTTTGCCGGCACCGCCGAGGCCATCAGCACGACCAGTGCCAGTGGCAGCAGCCGACCCAGCGACACGTCTATCCCGGTCGCCCGCACCGCGACCAGGAACACGGTGGCGTGGCCGAGCACGGTGAGGACAGAGGCGAGCAGGATGCCCGGCCAGGCCCGCCGCGCGAGGACCGCGTCGCGGAGATCGGTAGTGACGGCGCGCGCGATCCGGGCCGGGAGGCGACGTGGGTTCAGGCGCAGAGATACGGCGACCAGCGCGACACCGGCGACGACCGCGACCGGACAGGCGACCAGGAGAAGAAGCGAGCCTGAGCGCAGGGGCAGCAGAAGCAACACCCCCAGTGTCAGCACCAGCTGTACCACCTGCCCCGACGCCCGCTCCCAAGCGACGGCCCGGAGGCTCAGGCCCAGGTGGCCGAGGTCGCGCCCGTGGCGCACGGCCCGGTGGACGTCGCCCACCACTCCGCCGGGCAGCGTGGCGTTGAGGAACTGGGACCGGTAGTACGCAGCCACCGCTGTCCTCAGCGGCATCCCGACGCCGAGCCCGCCCGCGACCAGCCTCCAGCGCCACGCACAGCACAACGTGGTCAGCGACGTGATCGCCAGGGCGGCGGCGAGCGCCCATCCGGTCGTCAGTCGGAGCCCGTCCACCAACGGGCCGGCGCCCACCCGCCACACGAGAACAGCGAGGATCGCGGCGCCGCCCGCCAGGCGGGCCCACCTCCAGATGCTTCGGCTGATGGCGGTTCCGATCTCGTAGTTGAGGCCTCTTACAGTGATACGGCCATGATCCGCCGCTGGTTCATCCGGTCACCCGGCGACTTCCGTCAGCACGGCCGACAGCTCCCGTGAGGTCTGCGACCAGTCCGACAGCGTCAGTCGCCGGGACCTGGCCGCGGCGCGGAGCAGCGTGCGCTCGCAGGGGTCCCCGAGCCACCGGGACAACGCCTGCGCGAGAGCCTGTGGGTCGCCCGGCCCGACCAGCAGGCCGGGCCGGCTGCCGTCGGCGGCGTGGCCGAGAGCCTCCGGCACCCCACCGACGTCCGTGGCCACGACCGGCAGCCCGCGGGCGAGCGCTTCAGTGACGACCATGCCGTAGGTCTCGGCGTACGAGGCCAGCACCAGCAAGTCCGCCTCCGCGTAGGCGCGCTCGAGTTCCGCGCCCGTGAGCGGGCCTGTGAAGCACACCCGGTCGCCGAGCCCCCTGTCCTCGGCCTGCCGGCGCAGCACGTCGACGAACTCCATGTCGCGGTCCAGTGAGCCGACGCATGCGCATCGCCAGGCCGGGTCGTCGATCGTGGCCAACGCATCGAGCAGCACGTCGTAGCCCTTGACCGGGGTGATGGCTCCGACGCAGAGCAGCCGCCCGCCGGATGGCGAAGGCGGTGCAACGTCGGCCACGTCGACGCCCGGCGGTACGACGTACACACGATCCTCGGGCAGCGCGTAGTGGTCGAGCAGCCACCGTCGGGTCCAGTCGCTCGTGGCCACGATCGCGGACGCCGCCGAGAGCGCGGCGACCTCGCGCGGCTCGTCCCGCGGCATGTGCAGGAGTACGACGAGCCGCAGTCGGTCGGCCTCCGGCTCCAGCACCTCCGGAGCCACGGACGCCAGCAGGCCGTCGACCAACACCTGCCCGCCGCCCGGCACCCGAGCCAGCGCCGCAGCCACGGCCGAGCGGGCCGCCGTGTCGGGCCGGGGCCACTGGCCCGCCACGGCGTGCTCGTGGACGGACCAGCCGAGCGCCACGAGCCCGCGACAGACCCGGCGGTCGTACACGTTGCCACCGCTCGGCCGACTCGGGTCGTCGATCCCGTCCGGGACCACGACGTGCACCGCTGTCACAACGGGCGCTCGTAGCCCGCCGACGCGATGGGCGACTCGCCCAGCGTCACCCCGATCCGGGCCAGCCCCCTCGCGGACTCCCCTAGCCCGCCGGCCGCGACACGGTCGGCGAGCCGGTCCGCGATCAGCTTGGCGAGGACCTCCGTGGTGGTGTTGCGGCCGGCCAGCTCGGGCACCTCGTCGAGGTTGCGGTAGTTGAGGTCCGCAAGAGCGCCGTGCAACTCCTCGGCGGCCCGACCGATGTCCACCACGATGTCGTCGGAGTCGAGCTCCTCCCGGGCGAAGGTCGCGTCCACGACGTACGTCGCTCCGTGCAGACGCTGCGCCGGCCCGAACACAACGCCACGGAGGCTGTGCGCGATCATCATCTGGTCGCGAACGGTGACACTGAACATAGGTCCTACCCTTCGTCGTAGGTCAGCGTGTGGCAGAGCGCGGGCAGCTGTCCGGAGGCCAGTCCGGCCATCACCTCGGGCAGCTCGTCGAAGCGGGATGCGCCGGTCAGCAGCGCGTCGAAGGCCGGGTCCCGGAGCAGGTCCAGCGCGAGCGCGCGCCGCTCGGCGGTGGTACGCCGTCCACGCCGGGCGGCCGCGACGAGGCCGACCTGGCTGGCCCGGATGCCCAGGCGGCGGGAGTGGAATGCGCCACCGAGGGACAGCTGGACCTGCCGGTCCCCGTACCAGCTGAGATCGACGACGGTGCCCTCCGCGGCGAGCAGGTTCAGGGAGAGCTGCAAACCGGTGGACGTCGCGCTGGCGTGCATCACCAGGTCTTGCCCGCCGGCCGCGTCCTCGGGCCGCGCGAAGTCGACGCCGAGGGCGGTCGCGGTGTCCGCGCGCGTATCGTCGACGTCCACTAGGGTCACTTTCGCTCCTGGCATGCCACCGACCAACCGGGCGACGCAGCACCCCACCATGCCGGCGCCGACGACCGTGATTCTGTCGCCGACCAGTGGCGCGGCGTCCCACAGTGCGTTGACCGCGGTCTCCACCGTCCCGGCGAGAACGGCCCGCTCCGGTGGGACCTCGTCAGGGACCACTGTCACGGCCTCGATGGGCACCACGTATGCCGTCTGGTGGGGGAAAAGACAGAAGACAGTGCGCCCGCGCAGCTCGTCCGGACCCCACTCGACGATGCCGACGTTCAAGTAGCCGTACTTCACCGGGCCGGGGAAGTCGCCCTCCTGGAACGGTGCCCGCATCACGTCGTACTGAGACTCCGGTACACCGCCGCGGAACACCAGCGTCTCGGTGCCCCGGCTCACCCCGGACCGCAGCGTGCGCACCAGCACTTCGCCCGGACCTGGCTCCGGTAGCCGGACCGGGCGGATCTCGCTCCGGCCGGGTTCGCGGATCCAGAACGCGCGTGCATCGGTCGGCACCGTAGCCTCTTCTCCCGCCCGGATGAACCGAAGCGTCGCTGTTCTCGTATGAACTCTCGTACCACTAGATACGGAGGCACTGTGCATCTGGTTCAGGGGCGAGTGCGCAGCCGTATCCTGACCGGCCCGCTGACCGGCTTCGCTTGCCTGCTTGTGCTCCTCGGTGTCCTCGCGGCGACCACCGGCCTCGATGCCGCCGGCTGGGCGACCGGCGTCGCCTGCGGAGCCGGTCTTGCTGCCCTGCTCGCCCGCGCGCTGGCGCGTTACCGTCGTGACGGGCTGCGGCCGGCGGACAGAGTGACACTGGCTCGCGCGGTCCTCGCCTGTGGGGTCGCGGCGCTCACGGCGGACTCGTTCGGTGGCCACGCACCGGTGGCGCCCCTCGTGGCGCTCTCGACGGTGGCACTGATCCTCGACGGAGTGGACGGTCAGATCGCTCGGCGTACCGGGACCGCTTCGGCGTTCGGGGCGCGCTTCGACATGGAGGTCGACGCGTTCCTCATTCTGGTCCTGAGCGTGTACGTCGCACCTACGACGGGCTGGTGGGTGCTCGCGATCGGTGCGGCCCGCTACGTGTTCGTGGCCGCCGGTTGGGCGCTGCCGTGGCTGCGCGGTTCGCTCCCGCCCCGCTACTGGGCCAAGGTGGTTGCCGCGATCGTGGGCATCGCGCTGACCCTCGCGGCAGCCGACATCCTGCCCGACGCCGTGACCACCGTGGTGCTGCTGATCGCGCTGGGACTGCTGGCCGAGTCGTTCGGCCGTCACATCTGGGGGCTGCGGCGCCTGGCCGGAATCCCGCCCGGCCCTCGTGCCACCGTGACGTCGGTGCTGGCAGTGCTCCTGATCTGGGCTGCTCTCCTCGTGCCGGACCACACCAGCAACCTATCGCCGGCCGCCTTCCTGCGGATCCCGGTCGAGGGCCTGGTGTTCGTCGTCCTCGTACTGATGCTGCCGCCGAGACTCGCACGGATCCTCGCAGTGGGCGGCGGTCTCCTCGTCGGGGTGCTCGCGATCGTGCGACTGCTCGACAGAGGCTTCTACCTCGCCTTCGACCGTCCCTTCCACCCCGTCTACGATTCGGGGTACGCCGGCTCCGCGCTAGGCCTGCTCGGCGACTCGATCGGCCGCGTAGGCGCCATCGCGGTCCTCATCGGAGCCGGGCTGCTCTGCGTGGCCCTGCTCGGCCTGCTGGCGCTGTCGGCCTTGCGACTGACCCGGCTCGTGGGGAGACACCGACGGCCGTCGATCCGGATCGTCGCCGTCCTGGCCGTGATCGCGCTGGTCCCCGCACTGATCGGCGCCCAGCCGGACCCGGACGGACACATCGCCTCGGCCGCCGCGGCGCGGCTCGCAACGCAGGTCCATGACGACCTCAACGACCAGCGGGACTTCGAACGGGCGCTCGAGCAGGATCCCTTCCGCAACACCCCAAGCAACGACTTGCTGACCCGCCTGCGGGGCAAGGATGTGCTACTGGTGTTCGTCGAGAGCTACGGACGCACCGCGCTCGACTACCCTGTGGTCCAGTCGGCGCTCGATGCGGGGGACAAGCGGCTGCAGCAGGCCGGCTTCTCCTCGCGCACCGGCTTCCTCACCTCGCCGACCTTCGGCGGCATCAGCTGGCTGGCACACTCCACCCTGCAGTCCGGGGTGTGGGTGAACAGCCAGCGGCGGTACGACCACCTCGTCACCCGCGATCGGCTCACCCTCACCGACGCGTTCGGTCGCGCGGGCTGGCGGACCGTCGCCGACGTACCGTCCAACGACGAGGACTGGTCGGTGGCGAAGGCGTACTACCACTACGAACAGGTCTACGACCGCCGGAACGTGGGGTACGCCGGGCCGTCGTTCAGCTACGCCTCGATGCCTGACCAGTACACCCTGGCCGCGCTCCAGCGCCTGGAGCTCGGGCAGCGGAACCGCGCTCCCGTCATGGCCGAGGTCGACCTGGTCTCCAGCCACACGCCCTGGACACCGCTCCCCCGGCTCGTCGACTGGAGCCAGGTCGGCGACGGCTCGGTCTTCGACCCGATGCCGGCCGAAGGCCACTCGCCGGACGACGTGTGGCCGGATCCGGACCGGGTGAAGGCCGCCTACGCACAGTCCGTCGCCTACTCGCTCGACGCCGTGACCTCGTTCGTACAGCAGGCCCACGACCCCAACCTGGTGCTCGTCGTCCTCGGCGACCACCAGCCGGCCAGCATCGTCTCCGGCGAGGGAGCGAGCCGCGACGTGCCGGTGAGTATCATCGCCGCCGACCCGGCCGTGACGGCTCGGGTGGCGGACTGGGGCTGGCGGGACGGGCTGCGGCCGGGCGACGGCGGACCGGTCTTGCCGATGGATGCCTTCCGGGACCGGTTCCTCACCGCCTACGGCCCCTAGCCCTCGCCCACTTCCCTACGTCGACGCGTTCGCCCCCGCACAAGGAGAAGCGACGCCGTAGCCCAAACCTTCGCCGGCCCCGGCGAAACCATCGAACTCCGCCCGATCCACGTCTTCTGAAAGTCCCTGGCCGGGTCAGTACGTGTACTGGCCCGACGGTCAGGGCATCAGTTGGGTGTCCAGCTAGTGGTGGCGTCGGGCGAGGTGGACATGGATCTCGGCGTTGAGTTCCACGGTTTCGGGGAGGACCTGGAGGGTTCGGCGGAAGATCTGGTCTCGATCGGCGGGCTCCAGCATCACGTAGGCCGAGACCGTCGAGAGTTGTCCGATGTAGTCGTGGGCGCTGATTGTCAGGCGCCGTTCGATCACCGACTGCCGGACATCGGTGAACCACTCGGACTGCTGGAGCTCTGTGCCGGGCCATTGCATCGGGCGATCCGCGGGTGTGCCGTCGGGCGACGGGACGCCGTCTTCCTCCAGGTACGGCGCACGTGCGGCGCGCGCGGCCTCCTTGAGGGCGGGGTCGGCCAGCTGGATCGGTACACCGAACGAGGCGAACACGCCACCCGGTCGGACGAGTGCGGCCATGCGGTCCCACCGGCCTTCAGGGTTGGTCCAATGAAGCGCGGCAGCCGAATACACCAGCTCGTACGACGAATCCGGCGGCAGGTCCTCGAATGCGGCTTGCACGGTTGTGACGTTGGCCGGCACGTGTTTGCGCATTTCGGCGAGCATGGCCGCGTCAGGCTCGGTCGCCGTGACCGCGATCCCTCCCTGCGCGAACAGGCGCGTCGCCTTGCCTGTCCCGGCGCCGATCTCGAGGGCGGTCCGGATCGGCCCACCGGCGTACGCCATCACCAGATCGAGGAGTTCCGCGGGGTACCCGGGCCGGAACCGTTCGTAAGCCTCCGCCACCGCCCCGAAGCTCAACGCGCGCGCAACCATGCCGGCATCCTGGCACCTTCCAAGCCCCAGCGCTTGGCATTTTCCCCGCCGAAGAGCGCGCCGGACCATCGTTACTCCGCTGCCGCCACCGTTGCCAGTGCCCGAACCGCGAGCGCGGTCGGTTCAATCGGCAGGATGACAGGGAGCTTCTATCGCCCCGTCGGTGGATGCTGGCGTGCCGACCGACAGGAAATGGTGGGGTCTGAGGCCTCAGAGTGGCTACTGCTAGGCGTGAGATACGCACAGCAGGCGCCCATTACCTGTCCGTCGGCACAAGCCCACGCAAATCAGCCGCATAGTGACTTGGTGAACATGAGGGTGGCGTCGTCGTCGTTTCGGACCAGTTCGCCGGGTGGGACCTGCTTGAGGTTGTAGAGGATGCCGCGGCCGTCGGGGATATAGCCGCGGCGTACGTACATCCGTTGGGCCGTGCCGTAGTCGGCGTACAGGCCAACGCCCAAACCGACCACGTCGGACCGCTCGGCGACCAGCGCCTCGGCGGCGTCCATCAAGCCGGTACCGATCCCCCGCCGGCGGAACCTCGGCAGCACGTTGAAGTCCTGGATCTCAGGGATCCCCTTGAACGGCTCGTACGGCGATTCCCACCACACCGTGACGTACCCGGCGTACTCCCCGTCGACCGTCGCCACCAGCACGCTGCGCAGCCCGGCCCGCTGATCCGCAACATACTTCTCGTACTGCGACACCGGCTTCTCCCAGCCGATCGCGGTCATCGCCCCCGAGATCACCTCGGGGTCATCGTCCCGCAGAGCCATGATCGCGTACCCCGAGCCGCCCACGAAATCCTCCCAGCACCGATATCCGACGTCCGTTGGCGAGTACATGATCCCCCGAGGTCAGCCCATGGTTTTCTGGCCGTCGATTGTTTCTCGGATGATGTCGGCGTGGCCGGCGTGCTGGGCGGTTTCGGCTGTTATGTGGAGGAAGACGCGCCGTACCGTCCAGAAGACGCCCGGCGGCTGCCAAGGTGCCGCAGGGAGCTCGTAGGTGGTGTCCAGATCGAGCGTGCGGACGAGGTCGTCAGTGGCGGCTGCGACCTTCTCGTACTCCGCCAGTACGCCGGCCAGCGTCTCGCCCTCGGCGAGGCGGAACTGGTTCTCCCATTGGGCGATGCGCTCCGGGGTGTACTCGGTCTCCTCGGGCGCATCCGTGCTGCCGCCCGTCTGGGCGAAGTCGGCCCAATTCTGCTCGACCGCGGTCACGTGCTTGATCAGGCCGCCGACCGTCAGCGCGCTGACCGTACTGCGGGTGTTCGCCTGCTCGTCGGTCAGGCCTTCCGCGGTGTGGCGCAGGAAGTAGCGGTGCTTGGTCAGAAAGTCGAGGATGTCGGCGCGCTCACCGGTCACGATCTGCTCGTTCGTTGTCATGTACTGAGCCTAAAAGCTATAGCGGCCAGTTTATTACCGCTATTACGAGCAGTTTGGACGGTATGCCGAACACGCCGGCGGGCGGACACTGAGTTCGTGGGGAGAGCCGCGGTAAGGCGGGACTCCCGGCTCGCCGGCCGGGTGGTCGAGCAGCAGCTTCTCGCGAGTGCTCTGAAGGGGACCGCGAGCGGACGCCCGTGTGCGGTGGTGGTGCACGGGGAGGCCGGCGTGGGCAAGACCCGGCTGATTCGTGAGGTGTGTGAAGGTCTGGGCGACGACACCGAAGTGCTGTGGGGTACCTGTGTGCACTTCGGCGAGGCCTCGGTCCCGTTCGCGCCGGTGATCGGTGCGCTGCAGGCGTGGCTGGCGCGTGCTGACGCGGAGACCCGAGCGGAGGTGTTGGCCGGGGCCGGTGACCTCGGTGTGTTGCTTCCGGCTCTGGGGCGCGGTGACGCCCGGAAGGGACTGCGTGGGCGGCTACTGCCCTCGATCGACATGGTCGTCAACCGTCTCGCCGACCTGGGTCGGACCGTCGTTGTGATCGACGACCTGCAGTGGGCGGACAGTACGTCGCTGGACGTGCTCGCCTACCTGATCGCCGGGTTCCGCGAGCAGCGTCTGGCGGTGCTCGCAACATGTCGCGACGAGCACCGCGGTGAAGGTCATCCGCTGCACGGCTGGCTCGCGGACATGCGGCGGATGCCGCTGTTCAGCGAAGTTCACCTCGACCGGCTCGGCCTCGTGGGGACGGAGGCCCAGCTCGAAGGCCTGTTGGGGCGCATGGTGGACGTCGGGTTCGCGTCCCAGGTGCACGAACGCTCCGGCGGGAATCCTTATCTCACCGAGCTCATGGTCCGCGGCCTGTCGGAGACGGAAGCAGACCTGCCGGCGACTGCACCGGCCGCGCTCCGCGACGCGCTGCTGGCGAGCTGGCACCGGCTGTCCCCCGCGGCCCGCCAGGCCACCCGCGTGCTCGCCGTCAGCGGCCGTCCGACCGAGCTCGCGGTGCTGACTGAGGTGGCGGCAGACAACGGCGTCGCGCCCGCCATGCTCCCCGCCTGCCTCACCGAGGCCAAGGACCAAGGCGTGCTGCGGCCCGATGACCAGGGACGGCAATGGTTCCGGCATCCGTTGCTGGCTGAGGTCCTGTACGACGCCATGCCACCGGGCGAAGCTGCCCGGGTCCACGCGACTTATATCCGTGGGCTTGAGTCCCTGCCCGACGATCTGCGGGGGAACGTAGCGGCAGACCTCGCGGTTCACCATGAGCGGGCTGGGCAGATCGACGAGAGCTTCCAGTGGTCACTCATAGCGGCGGACCATGCTGCGGGCCTGCATGCCTCTGCCGAGGAGGCCATCAGCCTCAAACGGGCTTGTTCATTGTGGAACGCGGTCCCCCAAGCGGTTCGGGGCACACCTGCCGAGCACGTCGACCTGCTGTACCGAACTAGTCTGACCTGCAACAACGCCGGCCAACTCGAAGCGGCCATTGCCCACGCGGTACTAGCCCTCGACCGGGTGGATCGCGCTCGGGAGCCGCTCTTGGCCAGCACACTCCTTCGTTCGTTGGCTGAGTACACGTTCCAGCGCCCGACCTCAGGCACCGCAATCGTCCAAGAGGTTCTCGAGGCAGTCGAGTTGACAGAACCGTTTCCCGACAGCCCGCAGCGCGCCAGCGCGCTGGCCACCCTTGCTGAGGCCGAACTGCGGGACCACGTCATCTCGGAGGCCGCGGCACACGCTGAGGAAGCCGCGCACGTAGCCCACAGGTCTGGTTCACAACAGGCGCTGGCGGACGCGCTCAATGTCCGGGGGCATATCCACCTCCTGTTGGACGATGTGGAGTCCGCACTGGCGGATTCGACAGAGGCCGGTCGCCTTGCACGGCTGTGCGACGACAGCCCGGGCTGCGTGGAAGCCGCACACTTCCGCGTGATCGACCTGCTGAAGCTAGGACTGGTCAGCGAGGCGACCGAGGCCGCCCTGACAGCATTCGAGGAGACACGCCAAATGGGAAACGTGGTGTGGTGCTACATGCTCGCCGCCCAAGCCGCTGAAGGGATGCTGTACTCGGGGCGATGGGAGGACTGTCGCAGTCTGCTGCGGGACGCGTTGTCCGCGCGATGCGAATCCATTCCAGGCGCCGAGGTTCGGCTGGTCGCGGCGAAGTTTGCCGTCCGGTCTGGAAGTCTGGCGGCAGCGAGGCAGCACCTGGATCGGGCACTGGAGCTGATTCCAGGCGAGTTCCCGGGCCAGCGCGAGGAGCTGGCGCTGGCCGGAGCGGAGGTCTTCGTGGCGACCGGTGAACCGCTCGAGGCGCTCGAGTGGGTTCGGACCCGGATGGCTCCGGAAGGCGTGCCCGGCGACTACAAGGACCAACTCCTCGTGGCTTTCGCCAACGCTGCGGCCGACCTCGCGGTGGCAAGCCGAGATGCCGGTGACACCGACACCGCGATCCGGGCGTTGGCCGCGCTGGACGAAGTACTCGGACAATGGCCGGAGAAGGCCGTCACGGCAGGAGCCGGCGACCGGGTGATGCTCGCGGCGCTCTTCGCCGCCGAGGTCGCCCGTTGCCGAGGGCAATCAGATGAGGCGATGCGGTGGGAGCAGGCGATCGAGAAATGCCGCGAAGCTGGTGCACCATGGCATGCCGCTGTTTCGCGCCTGCGCTGTGCCAACGCTCGGATCGCCGCCGGGTCGACAGGCTCCGACGTGAGCGAGCTGTTGCGGCAGGCCCACGGGACTGCTGTTGAGCTCGGGGCCAGACCGTTGCAGAGGGAGGTCGAGTCGCTCGCCCGGATGGTGCGCCTCACGCTTCGCGTACCGACCCCGATCGCGGACCCGCCTCGAAGACCAGCCGCGCTCGCCGGCCTCACCACGCGCGAGCGAGAGATCCTGGCCTTCCTGGTGGCCGGACGCTCCAACGGCGAGATCGCCAAGGATCTCGTGATCAGCGACAAGACCGTCAGCGTGCATGTCTCCAGCATCCTCCGAAAGACCGGCACCGCGACCCGGGTGGAAGCGGCAGCACTCGCCAAGCGCTTGGCCGCCCACCCTGACAGCTGACGACCGGCCAGCAGCGCTCAGACAGCTGACAGGTGGCGACGCCGGTACAGCCACAGTCCACCAAACGCGAGGCCGGCACCACCAAGTGCGGAGGCGCCCATCCGCAGAGCCTCGGCCCCTTCGCCGTCCGACGGACTCTGGATAGGCGCCGCCTCGAACGGGCCCACTTCTGGAACCAGCTCGCACACCGGGTGGTACGGGTAGTTGCATTGCGGGGTCGTGTACCTGTCCGCCGGGTCTGGTTCCAGTCGTGCCGACGCTTCTGTCGCCGTGAGCGCGGCCGCGCTCAACGCAAGTGCGGATACTCCGATGGCCGAATACCTTCGGTTCATGATTGCTCCCCTTGAGGACCGGCGGCGAGGATCGCCGCTCCCCTCCACCGTCGGCGCGCAGGCTGCGCCGCCACATCATGGTCACCCCCTCAGATCGTCGGCCCGACCCACTCAGATTTCGTGCGTGTTCGGAACTTAGAACCACACTGCGTGCTCAGTTGACGGCGGCGCCGAACCACTTGGGTAGGTGGGTGAGGAGGTCTTGCTGGTTTTCGCCGACCCACGCCACGTGACCGTCGGGGCGTAGCAGGGCTGCGGGCACGGTCAGTTCGTCGCTGGTGTCGACGACGTGGTCGATGCGGTCTTCCCAGCCCGCTACCGAGAGACCGCCGGTCTGGTCGAGCAGGAGTCCGCGCCCAGCGCGCATCAGCCCGTAGAGGTGCCCCTGCTTCAGCTCCACATCCCGCAGACGCCGGCCGAGCAGTTCATCGCCTTCGCCGAAGTCGTAGCGGATCCCGATCGACATGATCATCTCGATCAGGTACTTGTTCACGTCAGGGAAGTCCATCAGTCTCGACATGAGCCGGCGCACCGCCTGCGAATTAGGGTCTGTCGCGATCAGCACCCCCTGCGCACGGGTGTTGTCCAGGACCTCGGCGGCGACCGGGTGCCGTTCGGTGTGGTAGCTGTCCAGCAGCCCCTCCGGCGCCCAGCCGTTGATCTCGGCAGCCAGTTTCCAGCCGAGGTTGAACGCGTCCTGGATGCCGAGGTTGAGCCCCTGTCCGCCGAGCGGCGGGTGGACGTGAGCCGCGTCGCCGGCCAGCAGCACCCGGCCGCTCCGGTAGCGCTCGGCCAGCCGGGTGGAGTCACCGAAGCGCGAGAGCCAGCGCGGTGAGTGCGCACCGAGGTCGGTACCGGCAGTCACCTGCAACTGCTGCTTGAACTCCTCGAAGGTCGGTGGGACCCGGGGGTCCTCGGCCACCCCGGCCGCCGGTACGACGACGCGATACACCCCGTCGCCGACTGGCCCGGCGCCGAACCGCAGCTGGGTCTTGCGGACCTCGACATTCACCTCGGTGATGGTCTCCAGGGACGCGGTCAGCATCATCTCGCCCAGCAGCGTCTCGACCAAGGCGGACTCACCGGGGAACGCGACGCCGAGAAGCTTGCGCACCGTACTGCGCCCGCCGTCGCAGCCGATCAGGTAGCGGGACCGCAGCTCCGTGCCGTCGGCCAGCTCAACCGTCACCTCGTCCTCATCCTGGCTCAGCCCGACCAGTTCGGAGCCGCGCCGGATCTCGGCGCCGACCTCGGCGGCGTGCTCGGCCAGCAGCCGGTCGGTGACAGGCTGTGGGAGGCCGAGGGTGTACGCATGGGCCGTCTCCAGCCGCTCGGGCGACTGCTTGGTGATGCCGGCGAAGAAGCCGTACCGACCACCGATCGGGTACTGCGTGCCGACCGCGAGGAACCGCTCCAGCAGACCCCGCTGATCCATCACCTCGATGCTGCGCGCGTGCATCCCGAGCGAGCGGACGATTTCGGTCGGCTCCGTGTCCTTCTCCAGTACGAGCACCTGTACGCCGTGCAGCCGCAACTCACCGGCCAGCATCAAGCCGGTCGGTCCACCGCCGGCAATGATCACGTCAATCATGAAATCCCCCAAGTTTCAGCAAGGTTGCCGTCTCCCTGAATTTCCGCAGGTTCTTGCTACGGCTAGCGATTCTGCGGCACCACCCCGGTCTTGCGGCAAGCCCCCCGCTGCGCTATACCTTGGGTGTGGCAAGGAGTTCAGACTCCTTGCCTTTCCTTTTGCCATTCGCCCTAGGTTCCGGACGGGGATTGTCCGGATACCGTCCTATTCTGAGGCCCATGGCCAAGACGAAGTTGGGCGAGTTCGAGCGGGCGGGTGGGGTTGAGGACTGGCGGGTGCTCGAGGTAGGGGCGAGTGCTTGGTTTGACGCGCCGTCGCAGACCGTGGGTGCGGAGTTGGTCGGCCGCATCGCCGAAGTGACGGACGCCCTGCCCGATGTGGATCTGCGCGCCGGTGGGGTACGTGTACGGATCGGCGTGACAGGGCTCACCCGGGACGACGTGGTCCTTGCCCGCGCGGTCTCCGCGACGGCCAAGGAGCTAGGCCTGGTTGCGGATCCGGCAGCACTGCAGACTGTTCAGCTGGTGATTGATGCCGTTGACAAGCATTCGGTGATGTCGTTCTGGCGGACTGCGCTCGCCTATGAGCCGCTTGGTGACGACTGCCTCGCGGATCCGTTACGACGGGATCCGGTGATCTCGTTCCAGCGCCAGGATCAGCCACAGCCGCTGCGCAATCGGATCCACGTCGACATTGTTCGGGCACCCGCGGCTGTGGAGGCAGTGAGGGCGGTTGCCGGGCATGAGCCGTACGGCGCATACCAGCTCACGCTCGCCGACGCCGACGGAAACGAGATCGACCTGGTGCCGGGCGCTGTTCTCTCAGAAGGGCCGGAGACCGCCGACTGGGGCACGCTGTTCGGCGCGATGACCTTCTACCCAACCGCCTCGCCCGTACAGGCAGTCGAACTGGCCAAAGACGTTGCCGGTTTGTCTGACGCCGCGGATGTGCCTCTGCTGGTGGACCTGCGGCCGGACGGCGTCACGATCGACAGCGGCAAGGACCAGTGGGAGGACGACGTACTCGGCGCCGGGCGGTTCGCGGATCTCGCCAGCCGGATCCAGACCACAGCGCACGAACTGGGGCTCTCCGCGGACAAGACGCGCCCGCGCTTCGTACAACTCGGCATGGACGCAGTCGATATCCCTGCTGTGCAAGCGTTCTGGATGACGGTGCTCGGCTACCAGCACGATGGACGGCCGTTCTTGAGCGATATCTACGATCCGCGTCGACTCAATCCAGTCATCTTCTTCCAGAAGCTGGACGCAGCGGACGAAGACCGACGCCGGCAGCGCAACCGGATCCACCTCGACCTCTATGTCCCGTACGACCAGGCCCAGGCCCGCATCGAAACGGCCATCTCCGCCGGCGGCCGAATCCTCACCGGCAAGACTCCGGGCCGTTGCACCATCGCCGACCCCGAAGGCAACGAGCTGGACATCGTCACGCACTCATAAATCCTCACAGGAACCCCAAACGCCCTGCACGACCGCGTCGGGGTTCCTGCGAGATTCAGCAGGGTCGGAGAACCCTACTGAACTTGGAGGGTGGGGCTGTGCTTCTCCACAGTCTTGCCGTCGATGACGGTGCCGACGGAGGCGAAGGCCCCGCGTACGCGCGTGAGAACACAGGACATGCGATCAGTGCCCCGGGTGGAAAAGGGAGTGATGACGAAGTCGTCATAGGCACCGGCGGGACAGACCTTCTTGACGCCGGCCTTGATGTAGTCGATGTAGGTCATGTCCGGGTACCACGGGTCGGAGTCGGTGTTGCCGAAGTTGACCGTGAACCAGATGTACCGGTAGTCCGCCCACGCGCAGGTCTGCCAGTAGTGCTCGGAAGTCACGAAGTGGTATTCGCTGCACGTGCTTCCCGCCCCACCCGGCGGGACCACAACCGCGGCCGATGCCGCCTGGGAAGAACCGATCATTCCCCCGATCATGACCAGCAGCGCTGCGACCGCGGACACGACTGTGCGCAACTTGCGTTTCATTCCATCTCCTTTGGGCTGAGGACTCCCGCAAGTAAAGGGGCGGGCTGTTACCCAGCGCTTACCACGCGCGATGTCAGCCGCTGCTTATGCTGCAGCGGTGACCCGCCTCTACCACGTGAGCTCTTCCCGCAATCGCGGCTCGATCGAGGCGCACGGCCTCGATTGGTCGTTCATGACGACCGCGGCCGGCATCGCAGGAAGTCCTAAGCCGGAGGTCGACGGCGTTTTCGTCTGCCTGGACAGGTCGACGGTGGACTTCTTCGTCCGGGCGAACAACACCGGTGGACCGGTCGACGTGTGGGCGATCGACGATGTCGACCAGTCCGACCTCGTCGAAACCGCCAGCGGCTTCAGCTACCTACCTGCCTGCATCGGCCCCGAACACCTGACACTCATCGACCAGGACCTGCAACCGATCAGCCAAGACGACGATGACGCGAGGTCGAGTACGCCGAACCGGCTCCGACGTCCCGGTCACGACGGAGAACAAGCAATGACGGGAGACAGTCATGACGGATGAAACAGCAAACCCCGGCGGTCCGGTAGGCGACGCTCCCGAGGTACTGAGCCTGCCCGCGGCGGTCGACCGGGCCACTTTCGAGGCCGAGCTGGACAGGCTGCGGGTTCGGGAGAAGGCGCACACCCGGGCAGGCGACGCGATCGCCGCGGCCCGACGGCGCTTGCCGATGGTTGAGGTTGACGCCAACAGCGAGCTGATCGGGCCTGACGGGCCGCTCACCTTGCTCGACGCGTGCGAAGGACGCCGCCAGCTCATCGCCTACTACTTCATGTGGCATCCAGGTCATCCCGCGGCCGAACAGTGCCAAGGCTGCACATGGTGCACGACCCAGGTCGCGGAGCTGTCCTACCTCCATTCCCGCGACATCAGCTACGCGGTCCTCAGCCAGGGTCCGTACGACGAAAGCGTCCGCTACCGCGATTTCATGGGCTGGGAGATGCCGTGGTACTCAGCACAGCCCTCCCTCAATGAGCTCCTTGCCGGGCGGGAAATCGGCACGATGCGCCTCGTGTGCTACGTCCGGGACGGCGACCGCGTCTTCGAGACCTACTGGACGTGGTTCCGCGGCGTCGAGGCGATGGACTACAGCTATGCGCTGATGGATCTGACCGTGTATGGACGCCAGGAGCAGTGGGAGGACTCCCCCTCCGGCTGGCCCCAACAATGGCAACCCGAGGCCCCCAAACGCATCAACGGACGCCCCATCGCCCAATGGTCCCGCCTCAAAGCCGGCCGCTCCGACGACCTCACCCCGTAGTACAGCGGGGTCAGGGGCGTTCGGCGGGGAGTTGGACGTGGAGGGTTGTGCCGGCGGTGGTGGGGCTGGTGATGGTGATTTTGCCGCCCAGGGCTTCGACTCGGTCGGTGAGGCCGGTCAGGCCGGAGCCTCGGGTCGGGTCGGCTCCGCCTTGGCCGTCGTCCTGGATCTTCAGCTCGAGGATGCCGTCGCGGGACTCGACCTGGATCTCCGCGACCGAGGCCTGGGCGTGCTTGGCCGTATTCGCGAGTGCCTCGGAGATGACGTAGTACGCCGCCACCTCGACGCGCTCGGCGAACCGGCCGTCGACGCTCACGTCCAGCTCCACCGGGACGACCGAGCGCCGGGCGAGGGCGCGGAGGGCTGGACCGAGACCGCCCTCCGAGAGGATCGCGGGGTGGATGCCGCGGGAGAGTTCCCGCAGATCGTCGAGTACGCCGGTCAGTCCTTCGCCGATCTCGGACAGCTCCGCGCGCAGGTTGGCATGCTCGGGCGGCATCACCGTCTCGGTGCCCCGTAGCTCGAGCATCAGCGACACCAGGCGCTGTTGAACCCCGTCGTGCAGGTCGCGTTCGAAGCGCCGGCGGGTCTGATCGGTGGCTTCGACGATCCGCGTCCGGGACGCGGCGAGATCGGCGCGCGCCTCGAGGTTCGAGATGGACGTGGCCACCAGATCGGTGAACTCCCCGATCCGCGTCTCGGTCTCCGGCGACAGCGGCTCAGGTTGCATCGACATGGCGATCACCAGGCCCCAGAGCCGGCCCTGGACCACGACCGGACAGCCGACCGCGGAGCGAACGCCCATCTCACGGGCGGCCTCCGCAGCCTCGCCGGTGCCGTTCGACGAGTACTCGAACCGCGCCGGCTGCCCGGTCCGGAAGACCTGCCCGGTGATGTTCTCCCCCTCGACGGAGAGCTTGTCGCGCCGGGCAGCGCGAAGCTCGCGTTCGCTCCACTCCGCCACCAGGATCGCGCTGTCGGGTTCGTAGCGAAGGATTCCGGTGGCATCGACGCGCAGCAACTTGCCGACCTCCTCGGCGACCTTGGCGAAGACCTCCTCGGCCGGACGCTCCTCCGCCACCAGCGTCGCCACCCGCCGCAGCGCGGCCTGCCCGTCCGCGAGCCGCTTCACCTCGGCCCTGGCTTCGGAGTTCGCGATCGCTGTTGCCACCAGTGCGGTGAATTCGCCGATCTGGGACTCGGTGTCCGACGGAAACGGCGCCTCCCGCTGCGACGACGCGGCGATCACACCCCAGAGGCGGCCCTGGACCACGATCGGGCAGCCCACCGACGACCGGATCCCCAGCTCCTGGGCCTCTTGCGCGATCGGGCCGGAGGCGCTGGCGAAGCTGTCCACCCGCATCGGGCGGCCGGTCTGGTGCACCAGCGCCGCGATACTCAACCCCTCCAGGGCGAACCTGGTGCCGAGGGCCAACTGGTGATCGCTGTCCTTGCTCCAGACCCCAACGCCGGTCACCGTGCCGTTCGACTCGTACCGCTCCAGCCGGGCCAGGTCCGCGTCGCAGAGCAGCCCGACCTCGCGGATGACGCTCTCGAAGATCTGGGCCCGAGGCACCCCGAGGGCCACCAGCGTCGCCACCCGCCGCAGAGCGGCCTGCTCATCCGCGAGCCTGGCCATCCTGCTCCGCGCGTCGGTGTTGCCGATCGAGGTGGCGACCAGGTCGGTGAAGGCGGCGATCCTCGACTCCGTGTCCGCCGGGAGCGGCTGGTCGGAGTCGGAGGACGCGACCACCACGCCCCAGAGCTGCCCGCCGAGGCTGATCGGTGCGCCGACCGAGGATCGGATCCCGAGCGCCTGAACATAGGCGGCGACCTCACCGGAGGCACGGTCGTAGTTGTCGAGTCGGGTAGCGGTTCCAGTACTGAAGACCAGTCCCGAGACGGTGGTGTCGTCGGGAGCGGCTCGGGTCCCGGCCGGAATCGGAATGCCCCCGGCGGTCCAGCTGCCGACGGTGCTCGCAGTACCGTCGCGCTCGTAGCGTGACACGTTCGCCACACTGACCCGCAGGAGCTGTCCGATCTCACGGGCCACCGCGACGAAGACCTCGTACGGCGGAACGCCCTCCGCCACGAGTGTGGCCACGCGGCGTAGCGCGGCCTGCTCCTCCACGAGCCGTTCGACCTCCCGTCGCGCTTCCGTGTTCGCGATCGCCGTCGCCACCAGCTCGGTGAAGTCGGTCAGGCGCCGTTCTGTGCCGGCCGGGAGCGTCTCACTGGCCGACCAGGCGGCCATCACTCCCCAGATGCGGCCCTCGACGAGGATCGGAGCGCCGACCACGGACTTGACTTTCAGCCCTCCGGCGAAGGCCGGCCGCTGCTCGAGCTCGTCGTAGTCGTCGATCCGGGCGACGCGGCCGGTACGGAGTACGTCGGCAGACACGCTCCTGCCCTCGAGCCTGGCGCGATCAAAGGAAGCCGGGTCGTAGCCGGGTTTACTCCATTCGGCCACCAGCACGATCTCTTCTTCGCCGTTGTAGCGCGCGATGCGGATCGCCTCGACAGCGAGCAGCGTGCCGGCCTCCTCGGCCACCGTCGCCAGCAATTGGTCCGACGGCAGGCCCTGCGCGACCCGCGTCGCCACCCGGCGCAAGGCGGCCTGCTCCTCCGCGATCCTGGCTCGCGCCTCCTCGGAGACCCGGGCATGACGGGTAGCGGCCGCCGCCAGCCCGCCGATCAGTACCCCGACCGCGAGGTAGACGAGCAGATCCACCAGGTTCGCGGTGTCGGGGAACTCCAGCGGATGGACCGGAGCCAGGTGGAACCAGTCATAGGCAAGCACCCCCGCCATCGCGATCGGAACGGCGTACGCGATGCCACCCCGGCGAGCCAGCGCGACCACGGCGGCGACCAGCAGCACGCCCAGCAGCACGAGCGGAACATCGGACTCGATGCCCGCGACAACCACGGCCACCAGGACGAACGTTCCGGCGCCCGCCAGGGCGGCCAGCGCGATCTCGGCGCCTGGAGGGACCCGTCGCGCGCGCGGCGCGGTGCTCATCTGACGAGGCTAGCCAAAGATCGTGCGAAGTACTACGAAAGACGGCCGGGCCGAAAGCTGGAGCATCCCTGAGCTATCGGCCCGCGGAGCACAGCGGCCGGGTGCCGGAGAGTTCATCTGGCGTTCAAGTCCGGCGGGTGGGTTGGCGTTAGCGTTTGGGGCAGTCCGCCGATCTGAGGAGCAGCATGCGTACGACGCGAGGCCTGGCGATCGCCCTTGTTTCCGCACTCGCCCTGGGCGGTGCCGTCCTCGGGGCCAACGCCGCCGGCGCGGCGCCGAGCAGCCCGGCCGCGCCGAAGGTCGACTTCGGCTGGGCAGGGTCACTGCGGGTAGCGACCTTCAATGCCAGCCTGAACCGGAACGCCGCGGGCCAGTTGGTGACCGACCTGAGCACCGGGAGTAACGCCCAGGCCGGGGCGGTGGCCGAGGTGATCCAGCGCGTTCGGCCCGACATCCTGCTGATCAACGAGTTCGACTACGTCTCGCAGCGGCGTGCGGTCGACCTCTTCCGGGACAACTACCTGGAAGTCGGGCACAACGGTGCGGCGCCGATCAGGTACCCGTACGCGTACGTCGCGCCGTCGAACACCGGGATCCCGAGCGGCTTCGACCTCAACAACGACGGCCAGGTCGGCGGCGGTGACGACGCGTTCGGCTTCGGACTGTTCGAGGGTCAGTACGGCATGGTCGTCTACTCCCGCTACCCGATCGACACGAA
>NZ_DASRXP010000461.1:0-2908 GCF_035687465.1 Kribbella sp. | reverse complement strand
CCCCGCCTGGTTGCCCAGAGCAACCAGACTGCGATCGCGGCCGCGGCCATCCCGACGCCGATCATCAGCCGGAAGGTCCAGTAGGTGAGCGGGATGTTCGGCTTGTAGGAACCCGGCCCGTAGAGCTGCTCGTAGGACTGTTGCAGCGAGTTGATGCCCTTCACCTCGCCGTCGAAGTGCCCGGTGGCGAGGAAGGACAGCACGTACGGCACCTTCACCGAGAAGACCTCGCGCGACCCGTCCAGGGTGCCGACGGTGAAGATCGAGAACGAGGCCGGCTTCTCGGATTCGTACAGCGCCTCGGCCGCGGCCATCTTCATCGGCTGCACCTCGGTCATCACCTTGCCCTGCTGGTCGCCGCTCAAGGCGACCCCGGCACCGGCCGCGATGACGATCACAGCACCCAGGCGCAGCGCAGTACGGAATGCTCCGGTGTCGACGCCCGGCCTGCGAACCAGGTGCCAGATCGCGACCCCCGCGACGAAGGCGCCGCCGACCATGAAGGCCGCGAAGATCGTGTGCGGGTAGGTGACGAGGACGACCTTGTTCGTCAGCACGGCCCAGATGTCGGTCAGCTCGGCCCGGCCGCGCTCGGCGTTGTAGCGGAAGCCGACCGGGTTCTGCATCCACGAGTTCGCCGCCAGGATGAAGTACGCCGACAGTTGCGTGCCCAGCACCACCATCCAGATGCAGGCGAGGTGGATGCGCCGGGGCAGCCGGTCCCAGCCGAAGATCCATAACCCGATGAAGGTGGACTCGAGGAAGAACGCGAGCAGGCCCTCGAGCGCCAGCGGGGCACCGAACACGTCACCGACGAAGCGCGAGTAGTCGCTCCAGTTCATCCCGAACTGGAACTCCTGGACCAGGCCGGTGACCACGCCCATCGCGATGTTGATCAGGAACAGCTTCCCGTAGAACTTGGTCAGCCGCAGGTACTTCTCCTTGCCGGTCCGGTACCACGCGGTCTGCAGGCCGGCTGTGATCGCGACCAGCGAGATCGTCACCGGGACGAAGAAGAAGTGGTAGACGGTGGTGATCGCGAACTGCCACCGGGCCAGATCAAGGGTGTCCACGAGAGCCCTCCCGAGCCATCTACGACGTTACGTAGTAGATGCTAGCGCAGATCTACTACAACGTGTAGTTATACTGCTCACGTGGCAAGTGAGGACAAGGCACCGCGCCCCCTGGGCGAGCTGGAGCGACTGGTGATGGAACAGCTCTGGGCGGCTCCGGCTGCGCTGACCGTGCGCGAGGTGCACGAGCGGCTCGCCGATACCCGGGAGCTCGCCTACACGACGGTGATGACGGTGCTGGACCGGCTGGCGAAGAAGAAGCTGACCGAGCGGGAGCGCGACGGCAAGGCGTGGCGCTACCGGGCCGCGGCGCCGCGCGAGGAGTTCGCCGCCGACCTGATGCGCGACGCCCTCGACCGCGCCGGCGACCGCCGCGAGGCACTGGTCCGGTTCGTCGGCCAAGTGAGCGACGAGGAGGCAGCCCTCCTCCGTGAGGCCTTGGCCCGGTTGGAGGACCAGGCGGGATGATCACTCCGGTCCTGCTGGCCGCACTCGCGTTGGTGCTGACCGGACCGGCACCAGCGCTGCTGGCGCGCTCCAGCTGGCCCTACCGGATCCCCCGTGCTGCCGTCGCACTCTGGCAAGCGATCGCCCTGGCCGCGGTCCTCGCAGCCATCGGTGCGGGCATAGCGCTCTCCTACTCGACCGCCGGCCAGCCAGGCGAGCCCCGCTTCGACCCGTCCTCCCCCAGAGACCTCCTTGCGGCGGCGATCCTCGCCCTGACCGCACTTGTCCTGGTGAAGCTCCTCTGGGCTGCAGGACATGTGGCCGTCGGCACTCGGGCTCGCCGCAAGCGGCACCGCGACCTCGTCGACCTCCTCGCCACCCCGGACGGCCTGGTCCCCGGACTGCGGGTCCTGGCCGAGGAAACCCCCCTCGCCTACTGCCTGCCGGCGCTCCGTGGCGCTCGGGTCGTCGTATCGGTCGGCGCGCTCGACAGACTCGACGACAACGAACTCAAGGCCGTCCTCGCGCACGAGCGAGCGCACCTGCGCGCCCGCCACGACCTGGTGCTGGAGGCGTTCACCGGATTGCACACGGCCTTCCCGCGCTGGGTCCGGAGCGAAGTGGCTCTCGACCAGGCGCGCACGTTGGTCGAACTCCTCGCGGACGACGACGCCCGCCGACGCAACGGTCCCAAGCCACTCGCCCGGGCCCTGGTCGCTCTGGCCGGTTCACCCGCCCCAGAGGCGGCACTAGCGGCAGCCAAGTCGTCCACCGTGCTCCGGGTCCAACGACTCGCCGGCCCGGAGCCGAACCATCCCCTGCTGGCAGCGGGGACCTACACCGTCGCAGTACTGCTTCTCGTCGTGCCCACCATCACCGTGGCCGCCCCGATCGTCAAAGCTCTCGTCGACGCCGTCGGCTGACGGTCAGCCGAAGCGGCCGCTGACGTAGTCCTGGGTCTGTTTCTGCTGCGGGTTGGAGAAGATGCGATCCGTCGAGTCGATCTCCACCAGTACCCCGGTGCGCGACGTCTCGGTGGTCTCGACCGTGAAGAAGGCGGTCAGGGCCGAGACCCGTGCCGCCTGCTGCATGTTGTGGGTCACGATCACGATCGTGTACTCCTGCTTGAGCTCCTCGATGAGGTCTTCGATGGCAAGCGTGGAGATCGGGTCGAGCGCCGAGCACGGCTCGTCCATCAGCAGCACGTCGGGCTGGACTGCGATGGCGCGGGCGATGCACAGCCGCTGCTGCTGGCCGCCGGACATCCCGAAGGCGTTGGTCTTGAGCCGGTCCTTGACCTCGTCCCAGAGCGCACCGCGGCGCAGCGCGGACTCCACCATCTCGTCCATGTCGCCCTTCATGCCCAGCACACGCGGGCCGAACGCGAT
>NZ_DASRXP010000460.1:0-2598 GCF_035687465.1 Kribbella sp. | reverse complement strand
TTCTCGGCCTCCTCATGGCCCTCGATCTGGAAGAACCAGCGGTCGACGGCGATCTCCGCGCGCAGTTCGGGGTCGGCGTCCGGGCCCAGGACGGCGAGCGCGGCGTCCCACTCCCCGAGCAGCTGCAGGCGGCGGGCCACGTAGGTGTCATCAGCTAGCATGGCGCCTACCATAGGCAGCGTCGATGTAGGGGGTCAAGTGCAATACGGTGACTACATTGGGAACGTGACGCGGCTGGCCGTCGAGCTGGCCAACACCGGCACCCTCAACCAGCACGGCGAACTGGTCGCCGCGTTCTTCGCGGAGCACGAGATCACTCCGCCGCCGGACGGCGACTACGGCGAACTGCCGGACCTCGTGCGCACGGCCCTGGCGCAGTCGGTCGACGGCGCCGCTCCCGACGCCGTGCATCGCCTGCTGCGCGACTACCCGCCGGACATGCACCTGTCCAACCACGATGGTCTCGACAACTGGCACATCCACTTCAGCCGCAACGGCACCCCGGCCAAGCGCTGGGCTGGCCAGCTGATCGCCGCCAAGCTCGCCCTGGTCGCGGCCGGGGACCCCTCGGTGACGCTGGGGCGGTGCGCCGCCGCTGGGTGCGGAAACTACTTCGTGGACCAGTCACGGAACCGGACGCGCCGGTTCTGCTCCAACGCGTGCGCGAGCCGGACGACGGTCGCGGCTTATCGGGCCCGGACCTCGAAAAGCTCTAGCAAATAGCTGAAGGCTGGCCGGCCGTTGAGGGTCAGGTTGCCGGTGCGGATGAAGCCGGCGCGGGCCAGTACTGCTTGGGATCCGGGGTTGTCCGCGGTCGTCTTCGCCTTGATCGATTTCAACCCGTACTGCGTTCTCGCCAGCGCACACGCTTCCCGTACTCCGAACGTGGCGATCCCGCGCCCACCGGCATCCTCGGCGACCCGGTACCCGAGCTCGGCCGATCCCTCCTTTACATCCACCAGGTTGATCCGCGCCACGATGCGACCTTCCTCCACCACTACGTGGAAGTGATCGATCCCCGCCGCCTGATCCGCCAGCAAGCTCGCATGCCGCGCCGCGAACTCCTCGAAGTACGCATCCCCACGGTCCGGGATGATCCGCGCGAAGTAGTCCCGGTTCTCCCGCTCGAACGCGAGCAACCGCACCGCATGATCGTCACGAAGCCGCTCCAACACCAGCACAGCAAGGGACCCTACTAGGATCGCCGGAACATGGACGGGCAATTGATTGGCATCCCCGCGGGCCGCGTGAGGCTTGCGGATCGCCGTGCGCAGCGCCGGTGGTCGGTAGAGGTTGCGCCGTACGAGATCGCGGCGGTGCCGACCACGCAAGCGCAGTACGAGCTTGTCACCGGCGAGCGGCCGAGCGCGGCTGACGGTGATCAGCTGCCCGTCGAAGGTGTCTCCTGGTTGGAAGCCATCCGGTTCTGCAACGCCCTGTCTGAGCGAGAGGGGCTGGCGCCTGCCTATCGCCTTCCTGTCGACGCCGAGGGCACAGAGTGGGATCCGTCCGCCTCTGGTTACCGCCTGCCGACCGAGGCCGAGTGGGAGTACGCCTGCCGTGCCGGTACTACGGCCGCGCGGTACGGCGAGCTCGACGACATCGCCTGGTACCGCGGTAACTCGCAGGAGCGGGTGCACGATGTCGGCGGCAAGCAGCCGAACGCCTGGGGTCTGTACGACATGCTGGGCAACGTCTGGGAATGGTGCTGGGACTTCTACGATCCCGAGGTCTACGGCACCTACCGGGTACTCCGCGGCGGCGGCTGGTTCGACGAACCCTGGAGCTGCCGGGCGTCCGTCCGCCGCCGCAGCCACCCCACATTCCAGATCGATGACGTGGGCTTCCGCGTCGCCCGCAGCGTCACTACCTCATCGGGTAGCTGACGTACGCGAACTGGCTGCTGTCGGGAGACCAGCTGGGGACATTCATGGTCCCCTGGCCGCCGAAGAGGGTGGCGACCTCGCGGATGTGGCCGTCGCTGTCGAGGAGCCTGAGGCGGACGTCGTCGACATCAGCCGGGTGCCCGAGGGTGCCGGGCGGGAAGCTCACGTAGGCGACCGTCGATCCGTCGGGGGAGGGATGCGGGAACCAGTTGACGCGTTCGTCGAACGTGAGTTGCTCGATAGTGCCGGTGACGGAGATCCGGAAGAGTTGAGCGTGCCCGGGGACGGTCGAGGCGCGTTCGGAGTTGAAGTAGATCCACTTGCCGTCCGGGCTGTACTCCGCCCCGTCGTCGGCGTACTCGTCATCCGTGAGTTGCACGTCCTCACCCCCGGTCGCCGGAATCGTGAAGACATTCGTGATCCTCCGGCCGTCCCTGTCTTCCAGCCCGATGTACGCCAGCGTGCTCCCATCCGGCGAAACCCCATGCAGATAATGGTGAAACCCGGCCCCACGATCGTTACTAACCCGCCGCGGCGCTCCATCCTCAACCGGTACGGCGTACAGGTGCCCGTCGTCGGCGGACACATAAACGGTGGCCCCATCCGGACTCAACACATGATCGTTGTTGATCGCCGGCACCCCACCCAACTCGATCCGCTCAAGCTCCTCCCCACCAGCAGCCGGAATCCGGAAGAGCTCCCCGCCCCCGTT
>NZ_DASRXP010000459.1:0-11089 GCF_035687465.1 Kribbella sp. | reverse complement strand
CCCCGCCTTGGCCAACGCCTTGCGGGACGCCTCGACCGGACCGATGCCGAAGTACTGCGGTTCCACCGCATGCACCGCCCGGCTCACGATCCGCGCCAGCGGCGTGACTCCGAGCCGCTGAGCCATCGCCTCGTCGCCGATCAGTACTGCGGAGGCGCCGTCGTTGAGCGTCGAGGAATTCCCCGCGGTCACGGTGCCGGTGGAACGGAAGGCGGGCTTGAGGCGCGCCATCACGTCCAGCGTGCCGCCGTCGCGGATGGACTCGTCGCGGGTCAGTGCCTGTGGGGCGTTGCGCCCTTGCGGGAGGATCTGCGCGAGGTGGTCCCATCCGACGACCTCGGCGTCGAACCTTCCGGCAGCCCACGCCTTGCCCGCCTTCTCGTGGCTCTCCAAGGCGAAGACGTCCTGCTCCTCGCGCCCGACGTGGTAGCGCTCGGCCAGCAATTCGGTGGCCTCACCCAACGAAACGGTCCACTCGGACGGCATCCGCGGGTTGACCAGCCGCCAGCCGAGCGAGGTAGATTCGGCCGTCACACTGCCGTGGGGGAAGGCCTTGTCAGGTTTGGGCAGCACCCAGGGTGCGCGGCTCATGGACTCCACCCCGCCCGCGACCAGCAGGCTCGCGTCGCCGGTCTCGATCGCCCTGGCAGCCTGGATCGCGGCTTCCAGGCCGGACCCGCAGAGCCGGTTGACCGTAGTACCGGGGACGCTGGTCGGGTAGCCGGCCAACAGGGCGGCCATCCGGGCGACGTCGCGGTTCTCCTCGCCCGCGCCGTTCGCGTTGCCGAGGAAGACGTCCTCGATCAGGGCCGGATCAAGGTCCGGGTGCCGGAGCAGCAACTCCTTCAGCGTCACGGCGGCGAGGTCGTCCGGGCGTCCACCGGCCAAGGCTCCGCCGAGCTTGCCGACCGGGGTCCGGACGGCGTCGAGCAGGTAGGCCGATCTCATCGCACTACTCCTTCAGGTCGTTCCCCGGCCCAGGCGCGGATGAGGACCTCGGTCAGGATCTCCTCGTCGACCGGGACCGGGTTGTCGGGCTTGCTCGCCGCGAACTTGCGGGCGGCTTCGACCGCCTGCTGCTCGGTGAGACCGAGCTCCCTCAAACTCGTCGGCACACCGGACTTCACGAACAGGTCGAAGAGGCCGGTGGCCAGGTCATCCGTCTCGAGAGCCGCCTCCAGGCGCGCTTTGGCGCGCGGTACGGCCGGGGCGTTCAGGCGGGTGACCTGGGGGAGGACCGCGGCATGGGTCTCGGCGTGAGGGAGGTTGTAGGCCCCACCGAGCAGGTGACAGAGCTTGTGGTGCAAACCGGTCCCGGCGGAGGCGAGGGCGGAGCCGGCCAGGCAGGCACCGTACAGGAGGTTGCTGCGGGCCTCGAGATCGCTGCGGTTGCCTAGGACAACGAGCAGACCTTCGCGGAGAGCCCGGGCTCCCTCGACAGCGGTGACCTCGGTGATCGGATCGGCCTTGGGGGTCCAGAGGGCCTCGACGCAGTGCGCCAAGGCGTTGGCGACGCTTGCTGTGGTCACCTTCAATGGGAGGCGATGACTGAGAAGTGGGTCGTAGACGACGGTCTTCGGGAGCACGATCGGATCGGTACCGGTCGCCTTGTCGCCGTCGGTGGTCTGGCCCCAGACGGGCGTCATCTCGGAGCCCGCGTAGGTCGTCGGTACGGCGATGATCGGCAGCCCCGAGGTGAGCGCGATCGCCTTCGCCAGGCCGATCGCCGAACCGCCGCCGATCGCGACGATGCCATGCGCGCCGACCTCGATCGCCTTCGCCCGGGCGGCTTCGGCGCGTTCCGCCGGTACGTGCTGCCGGACCTCGTCGATCCGGCCCGCGAACCGATCACCCAGCGCGACCTCGAGCAGATCAGCATCGCCCCGGACGGCCTTGGTTGCTATCAGCAACACTTTCCCAATGCCGATCCCGAGCAGATCGACCTCATCAGGCACCCGGTCGAGCGCCCCGGCCCCGAGCACGATCCGGCTCGGCAACCCCACATGCACAAACCCCTCAAGCATCTGCTGCCTCGCGGTTGCGGAGGCGGTGTAGTGCGGTGAGTTCGAGCGCTGTCGGTGGCGGCACGTCTTTGATGCTGTCGGCAACCTTCAAGGTCCAGCCGGTGGCCTTGACAGCCTGTTCGACCGTGATCCCCTGGTGCAGTCTGGTGAGGGTCAGCTCGTGCGTCTCGGGATCAGGCTCGAGCACGCCGTGGTCGGTGATCACCAGCGTCGGGCCGGCGCCGGGCGCGGACCGCTCCCGTCCGGTCGGCCCGTAACCCACCGAGGAGACGAAATCGACGCGCTCGACGAAGGTCCGCGGCGACTGCTTCACGATCACGATCACCCGTTTCGCTGCAGCCGCGATCTCCGGCGCGCCACCCGCGCCAGGCAGCCGGACCTTCGGATTGGCATGGTCGCCGATCACCGTCGTGTTGATGTTGCCGTAGCGGTCGATCTGGGCAGCGCCGAGGAACCCGACGTCGATCCGCCCGGCCCCGACCCAGAAGTTGAACATCTCCGGCACCGACACCACCGCGGTCGCCGTGGCAGCCAGGTCGTCGTCGCCGATCGACAACGGCAGTCGCTTCGGCTTCGCGTCGATCGCGCCGGACTCGTAGACGAGCCGGCAGTTCGGTGCGTGCGTCCGGCGGGCCAGGTTCGCCGCCAGGTTCGGCGGTCCCACCCCGACCAGGCAGACGTCCCCGTCGTACAGCTCCCGCGCGGCGGCGATGTTCATCATGTCCGCGCTGTCCCACTCAGGCATCGGCGACCTCCGTCAGTTCTTCGGCGGGCGACAGGTTGTTGGCGGCAGCCCAGGCCAGGAAGGAGCCGCGGTCCCGCGAGATGGCGTCCCACTCCTGGTAGAAGTCGTTGTCGCGCACCGAATAGCCGGCCGCGTACGAAGGCCAGGCGCCGTTCGGTACGACGCTGACCGCCGACAGCACCCAGTTCGGCAGGATCACCCCGCCAGTGTGCTCCGGGAACTCGTCCACCACTTCCTCCACCGTCACGATCGCTCGATCCGCCGCGAGCACGGCTTCACGCTGCACACCGGTGATCCCCCAGAGCATCACGTTGCCGTCGCGATCCGCGAGCTGCGCGTGGATCACCGTGACGTCGGGATTCACCGCCCGCACCGCGGCCAGTTGCTCGCCGGTGAACGGGCACGTGACCTGCGAGATGATCTCCCGCTGCTCCTCGAGATCGGTGCCGCGGTAGCCCCGCAGTACTGCGAACGGCAGCCGCGCGGCGCCGGCCGAGTAGGCATTGGCGAGCCCAGCATGGCTGTGCTCCCGTACTGCGAGTCGCCGCGGCCAGTGGTTCTCCACGGCGTCCCGGAGCCGGTGGAGTGAGCCGACGCCCGGGTTGCCGCCGTACGAGAAGACAAGCTCGTCCGCGACGCCCAAACCGATCAGCTGGTCGTAGACGAGGTCCGGCGTCATCCGGACCAGCGTGAGGTGGCGTCGGCCCTGCCGGGCGATCTCGTGCGCCGCCGCGAACGGGATCAGATGGGTGAAGCCCTCCAGGGCCACCGTGTCCCCGTCGTGCACGTGCTCGGCGATCGCCTCGGCCAGAGGGCTGGTGGCTGGACTGGTCATGCAATCTCCTGGACTGCTCCGAGATCCGCTGGACGCGGCGTACCTCGTCCGGCTAGGATTTCGCTCAGCGAAAGTTTCTTCTTTCAACGAAAAGGCTAACCGATGCCTGGTGACGCGTCTACAGGGACGTTCCTGCAAGGGCTGGAGCGTGGGCTGGCCGTGATCCGGGCCTTCTCGTCGGAGACGCCGTCGCTGACGCTGAGCGAGGTCGCCCGGGACGTCAGCATCACGCCGGCGACCGCCCGGCGGATCCTGCTCACGCTGGAGGAGCTCGGTTACGTGCGCTCCGACGGACGGCGGTTCTCACTGACACCGCGCGTACTTGCGCTCGGCTGGGCCTACCTGTCGTCGCTGGATCTCGGGGACATCGCCGGGCCGTTCATGGAGGAGCTCAGTGCCAAGCCCCGGGAGTCCTGCTCGGTAGCGACGCTGGACCTGCCGGACATCGTCTACGTCGCCCGGGTGCCGACCAGCCGGATCATGACGGTCGCGCTGGGAGTGGGGGCCCGGCTGCCCGCCTATGCGACGTCGATGGGCCGGGTGTTGCTGGCGGGACTACCTGAGGACGAGCTCGCGGCGTACCTGGGCTCGCTGGATGCAGAGCCACTCACGCAGCACACAGTGACGTCCATCGACGGGCTGCGCGGGGTCATCGCCCGCGCAGCATCTGACGGCTATGCCCTGGTCGACCAGGAGTTGGAGCTGGGGTTGCGGTCGATCGCAGTACCGATCCTGGATGCGCGAGGCCGGCCAGTGGCTGCGTTGAACGTGTCGGCTCATGCTGCCCGATCCACCCGGGCCTCGCTGCGCAGCGAAGTACTGGGACCGCTGCGGGAATGCGCCGACCACATCAGTACTGCGCTGCGCCGCCGCGGCCGCATCTAAGCCTTGAGGGACTCGAGCATCTCCAGGTAGTGCGGGTTGGTCATCACGCCGAGGATGTTGCCGAACGGGTCGACCACGGAGGCGGTCCGGAAGCCCTCGCCGCGAACTGTGATGCCCTCGTTCACCGTCGCGCCGAGCTGCAGCAGCCGCTCGACGGTGGCCTCCAGCTCGTCCACGTGCCAGAAGATGACGGCGCCGGCGGGCTTGTCGGAGACTCCGTGCGGCGAGAACCGGGCGTCGATCAGACCGAGCTCGCACTGCAGGTCCCCGAACCGGAATTCGACGTACGCCGGGTCGCCGACCTCGGGGCGGGCGAAGTACGGCTCGATCCCGAGCAGTTCGGTGTACCACGCCTTGGCGGCGCTCAGGTCCTCGACGAAGAAGCTGACGGTGGCGAATCCTCGCAACATCGTGGTGTTCCCTTCATGGTTGAAGATCGACAGCCTGGATGGTGTTCTCCGGGTGCTGACACCAACGATCCCAGTCAAAGTGCTCACCGAATGAGCACTTTCCTGAGCAATCCTTCCGGCCCGCGACGTGCGTCGTCCCCGCTTCCCGGGATGGGCCTGATGAGGGCGCATGGGGAAGCGGGGACGAGCCCCCAAGGGGGGTTGGGGGCGCTAGGGGTGACTGCCCGTGCCGGCGCTGACGGTCACGACTGCGGCGTGCTGCCAGGCTGCCCAGGCGGAGCTCACCATCGAGTCCAGATCATGCTTGGCGGACCAGCCGAGTTCGGCCTGGATCCGGGCCGGGTCGGCGACGACGTCCGGCGGATCGACCGGCCGCGCCGGGGCGATCTCGTAGGGACGGCGGATGCCGGTGACCCGTTGCACCGTGCGCAGGACCTCCAGCACGCTGGCACCGCGACCACAGCCAACGTTGTAGACGTCGTGCAGCTCGGGCGAGTCCGGGCGGTCGAGTTGCCGGACCGCGGCGAGATGGGCGTCGGCCAGATCGGCGACGTGGATGTAGTCGCGGATGCAGGTGCCGTCAGGGGTCGGGTGCGACTGGCCGAAGACCTGGGGCCGCGCGCCACGGGTGAGTGCCTGCAAGGTGAGCTGGAGCAGGTTCGTCGCGCCGGGATCACCCAGGTCGGGACGGCCCGCGCCTGCGACGTTGAAGTACCGCAGGCTGATCCAGGACAGGTCCAGCGCCGGCGCCGCGTCCCGGACGAGCCACTCGCAGATCAGCTTCGTGGCGCCGTACGGGTTGATTGGTGCGGTCGGGGTGGACTCGGTCACCGGACCGGCCGGCGGTACGCCGTACACGGCGGCACTGGACGAGAACACCAGCCGGCGGACGCCGGCCGAGCTCATCGCCTCGAGCACGCTGGCCGTGCCACGGACATTCTGGTGGTAGTAGTGCAGCGGCTGGCTGACTGATTCATCGACCGCCTTCTTGGCGGCCAGGTGGATCACGCCGTCGACCTGGAACCGGCGCATGACGTCGGTCAGCTGCTCGGTGTCGAGCACCGAGCAGGTGACCAGCTCGGCACCGGCCGGTACCCGGCTCGCCAGGCCGGTACTGAGGTCGTCGACCACGACCACCCGTTTGCCTGCACCCGCCAGCGATTCCGCGACATGAGCGCCGATGTAGCCGGCGCCGCCGGTCAGCAGCCAGGTTTCCCGCGGCGACTCCGCCTTGCCCCCCGTGAGTTTTTCCATACCTGAAGCGTGGGCCGGACCGGCGGTAGTGGAGAACGTGCAGAAGGAGGAGGAGGTGTTGTCTGTCAGTGTCCAGGTGGACTAGTGCACCTGGAGGAGACAGCTGCTCGTCAGTTGCCGGATCACCGCGAGATCCCGGGCGGGCAGGGTGGAGGCAGCACCGAGGATCCGGGGGGACGGACTGGTGATGGATGTCGCTTTGATCAATGAAGGAACCTATCCGTACGTCCGCGGTGGAGTCAGTACCTGGTGTGACAAGCTGGTTCGCGGCCTGCCCGACCACCGCTTCCACCTGGTCTCACTGGTTGCCTCCGGCAATGAGCGGCCGTCCTGGGAACTCCCGGCGAACGTCGCCTCGCTGCGGCCGGTGGCGCTGTGGGGTCCGGCGCCGCGGATGCACCGGTCCCGGAGCCAGTTCCGGGTGGACCGGGCCGCCCGGGCGGTGGTCTCGGGTTCTGTCCACGGCAACACGAAGACGTTCGAGGCAGGGCTGAAAGAGCTCGCTCTGCTGGCCATCGAGATCGACCTGCCGGCGGCGCTCCGGGCCTGCGACCTGGTGTCGGACCTGCTGGATCTGTGGACCGATGACGGTGGCACCGGCCTGACCGTGCGGGACGCCATTACAGCGGTCTGCCTGCTGGAGCGGTCGCTGCTGCCGATCGCCGTCGATCTGGCGACCCGGCCGACCCTGTGTCACGCCGTCTCGAACGGCCTGCCGACGATGGTCGCGCTGGGCGAGAAATGGCGCCACGGTACGCCGCTGGTGATGTCCGAGCACGGGGTCTACCTGCGCGAGCGGTACCTCGCCTTCTGGGATCTCGGCTACTCCCAGGCCGTCCGGCGGATCGTGCTCGGATTCCTCCGACAGCTCACCCAGGTGGGATACCGCAACGCCGACTTCGTCGTACCGGTGGCGCAGTTCAACGCCCGCTGGGCCAGGAATCTCGGCGCCGACGAGGGGTCGATCATCCCCATCTACAACGGTGTCGAGCCGGCCTCCTACCCGGTCGTCACCACCGAGCCGGACGTGCCCACGATCAGCTGGGTCGGCCGGGTGGACCCACTCAAGGACCTGGAGATGTTGATCAATGCCTACTCGATCGTCCGGCGCGAACTGCCGACTGCCGTCCTCCGGCTGTTCGGACCGACACCAGCCGGGAACGAGGACTACGAGGCCCGCTGCCTGTCGCTGGCGGATCGGCTCGGAGTCCGCGACGGCGTACGGCTGGAAGGTCCGGTGCCGTCCAGCCGGATCGCCGCCGAGGCCGGCCATCTAGTCGCTCTGTCCAGCATCTCCGAAGGGATGCCGTACACCGTGATCGAGGCGATGATGTGCGGTCGCGCGACCGTCTCGACCGATGTCGGCGGCACCGCCGACGCTGTGGCCGAGGCCGGCATCATCGTCGCCCCCCGCGATCCGGAGGCCTTCGCCAAGGCCTGTCTGGAACTGCTCACCGACCACGAACTGCGCCGTCGGATCGGCGCGGACGCCAGGGTTCGCGCCCTGGAGACCTTCACTCTCGAGCGGTCGATCGAGAGCTACCGGATGCTCTACTCATCTGCCGCCCCGGTCCCCGAACTCCTACTGAGCGGAGAGGCTTCATGAGTGCTGATTCTGTCCTGCTACCGGTGACGAAGGTCCGATCCGAGGGGCCGGGGGAGATGCTGGTGGGCCGGTCCGAGGTGATGCCGGTCGACTCCTTCGAGGTCGCCGCCGCACTGGAGGCATCCGGGGTCAACGACAAGGTTGCCCGGGAACGGTACGGCCACGTGGACGTCTTCGCCCTCGCCCGGCAGCGGTTCGAGTGGCTGTCGGCCGCTCGTGCGGCGGCCGTCGAGGCGATCGCGCCGGAGCCGGTCGACATCAGCGGGACCCTGCTGCGCGGCATGGTCTTCGTGCTGCCGGCGCTGTTGACCGGCGCCGTGCTCGGACGCCAGCCGGAACGGGCACTGGTCTGGGCCGTCCTGGTCTCGGTCGCCGTCGGCTGGGCCTCCGGCCAGGGGATCGCGTACGTCGGCTACCGGGTGATGGGTGCCGGATCGCCCGCGGGGGCGCGCTGGCAGATGATGATCATGGCGCTGGTGACGATCGTCCCCTCCGCCGTGGTCGGCGCGGCGGCCGGGGTTCTCGGGCTGGTCGGTTGGTCGGCGATCCTGCTGGGAGTCGGGCAGATCGCGTTCGTGCTGTCCAGCAGCATCGCGCTGGTGCTGAACCGCCCGGCGGTGATCGGCTTCGCGCTGATCCCCGGTCTGGCCGTCAGCATTCCGGCGCTGATCCGGCCGGAACTTGTGCCGAGATGGCTTGTTCTGGTGGCGATCTGTACTTCGCTGGCGGTGACGCTGGGCTGGGTCGCCCACTTGCTCCGCGGGGCCAAACCGCCCTCGGCGAGGCTGGCCCGTGCTGCCTTGCGCGGCGCGATGCCGTACGTGGGCTACGGGACCTTTCTGGCCATGCTGTTGAGCTTCGCACTGGTCGACAGCCTCGTCGCTCCCACCCACTTGGCGATCTCGGTGACGATGGCGCCGCTGATGTGCGGCGTACTGGTCGCCGAGTTCCAGTTGGCTCGCTACCGGCGTCGCGCCGAGATCGCGTTGCGCACGACGGAGACGAGGAGGGGTGCTGCCCGAGCTCTGCGGCGTGCGGTGCTCGGCTGCATGACCGGGTACGTCTTCGGGCTGGCAGCGTTGACCGTCATCGCGGCGATCACGCTGGTGCCGGTGCTGGACGAGGTCGCCGTCGTCAGATTCGCGGGTGCCGGTGCCCTGGGCTGGGCGTTCCTGGCCGCGTTGTTGCTGGTCGCTTACCAGCAACTCCGGCCGGTACTCAGCGTGACCGCAGTTGCGTTGGCGGCACTCGCAGTACGAGGTTGGGTACGGGTGCCCGCGGAGAACAAGGCCGCAGAGCTGGCCATCGAGTACTTCGTTGTGTGTACGGCGTTGGCCGTAGTGCTGACAGTTGTCGCCTTGCGGCTGCTGGTGAAACCGGAGCTGCACAGATGAGGCTCCGCTCGAGGGGAAACGAATCAGCGAGGAGTAGTGCGATGTGGAATAGGTCAGCGAAGAAGACCAAGGGCGGGGAGGAGCGATCGTTGTCGATCGCCGACCTGCGGCTCGCCATCCCGTGGTACCTCCACCCGGCCGAGGCGCCGGAGCAGTGGGCCGAGCTGATCAAGCAGGCCCAGCTGGGCCGGGTCGCGTTCGCCGTGGTGAACGTGGACAGTGGACCGGGTGCGGAAGAGGACCCGTACTACCCGCGGGCGCTGGCAAGCCTGCGCGAGGGCGGGGTGCCGTTGCACGGCTACGTGGACACGGACTACTCCGCCCGGCCCGCCAAGGACGTGATGGCGGACGTCGCGACCTGGCTGAACCGGTACCAGGTGGAGGGCATCATGTTCGACCGGGTGTCGCCCGACCCCGCGAACCTGCCCTACTACCAGCCGATCGCCGCGTTTGCCCGCCAGGCCGGGATCAAGACCCTGGTCGGGAACCCGGGGATGGTCCCGCACACCGACTACCTGGAGACGTTCGACGTGTCGTGTGTCTTCGAGAACCTGGACGGTATGCACCGCAGGCTGGCGACGATGGCGAGCCCGGAGGGCATTCCACCGGAACGCCTCTGGCACCTGGTCTACGGCGTACCGCAGAGCGGCTTCGAGGCGACGCTGAACAGGGTGGCCTCGCAGGGAGCGGGACTTGCCTTCGTCACCGACCAGACGGGCGGCAACCCGTGGAACGGACTGCCCGCGGAACTGATCGAGGTTGTGAACCGGCACGGTGTGCACGGCCGGCACCGAGCCCACACATGATCGGCAGACCTGTTCGCACGGTGGTCGCGGTGACGGGGCTGCTCCTGGTCGCCGCGTGCTCGGGTGGCGATCCGGCCGCGAGTTCGTCGCCGGAGAGTTCGTCGACCCCGAATCCGTCATCGCAGACCTGGTCACCGGGCACCGCAGTACCATCGAAGGCGTCCTCGACGGCCCCCTCGAAGCCTCCGAGTGCTCCGCCGAAGAGCACCACGCCCGGGAAACGCGCGACCCCGCGGCCGACCGCGGTGGGCAACGGGACGATCCCTGTGATCCCCAACAAGCCGCCGAAGACCACCAAGCGATGGGCGCCTGCCCGCGGGACGGCGTGGCAGTGGCAGCTGAGCGGGAGTTTGAATCTCAGTGTGAATGCGCCCGTCTACGACGTTGACGGGGTGGACACATCGGCCGCGCAGGTGGCTGAGCTCCACAAGCGCGGTCGTCGGGTGATCTGCTACGTGGACGTCGGCACCTACGAGAAGGGCCGGCCGGACAGCGGCAGGTTCCCCGCGTCGGTGCGCGGCAAGGGCGTGGAGGGCTGGCCGGGCGAGCAGTGGCTGGACATCCGGCGCAGGAACGTCCTCGGTCCGATCATGGCGGCCCGCTTCGACCAGTGCCGGGCGAAAGGATTCGACGCGGTCGAGCCCGACAATGTCGACGGCTATGCCAACGACAGTGGCTTCCCGCTGACCGCTGCCGACCAGCTCAGCTACAACCGCTGGATCGCCGGTCTGGCCCACAGCCGCGGCATGTCGGTGGGGCTGAAGAACGACCTCGGGCAGGTGTCGCAGCTCGTGTCCGCCTTCGACTTCGCGGTGAACGAACAATGCGCCCAGTTCAACGAGTGCGAGGCGTTGGTGCCGTTCATCCGCGCCGGCAAGGCGGTACTGCATGTGGAGTACGAGCTCGGCACCGGCGCGTTCTGTGCGGAGACCCGGAAGTACGGTTTCAGCTCGATGCGCAAGCCGGAAGACCTCGGCGCGGCCCGCGAACCCTGCTGACAGACAGCCCGACAGGGCAGCTGATGCTGCCCTGTCGGTTGCCCTGCACTGCTCAGGTCGGTGGGTCGATGATGCCGTTGGCCACCGCGTAGCTGACCGCCTCGAGCCGCGAGTGCACCCCGAACTTGCCGA
>NZ_DASRXP010000458.1:0-34272 GCF_035687465.1 Kribbella sp. | reverse complement strand
GGTGCCGGGTTGAAGAAGTGCATCCCGACGACGCGACGCGGGCGCACAGTGGCGACCGAGATCTCGGTGACCGACAGCGAGGAGGTGTTGGTCGCGAGGATCGCGTCCTCGCGGACCACCTTGTCCAGCGCGGAGAAGATCTCCCGCTTCAGCTCGAGCCGCTCGATCACCGCCTCGATCACCAGGTCGCAGTCGGCCAGCGCCTCGATCTCGGTGGCGAAGGTGAGCCGGTCGAACAGCGCCTGCTGATCCTCAACGGACAACTTGCCCCGCTTCACGGCCCGGTCGGTCGAGTGCTGGATGTGCCCGCGACCACGCTCGGCCGCCTGCTCGTCCCGTTCCACCCCGACCACGGTCAGGCCGTTCCGGGCGAACACCTCCGCGATCCCGGCGCCCATCGTGCCGAGACCGACCACTCCCACCGTCTTCAGTTCACGAGCCATGGCTCGAAGTGTGCCAGTCACCACACTGGTCCGCACATGAGCTGAGTCACCCCAGAGTGCAACCTCACACCTGCGGGCGCTTTCCTGGCGACCAGCCTCCACCAGTTCCGGCCAGGCGACATGGGGTTCGGCGGGCGGGTGGACTACGGTGCTTTGTCGTGCGCCTGGTGATTGCTCGTTGCTCAGTGGACTACTCCGGACGGCTGACCGCTCATCTGCCGATGGCTCCGCGGTTGTTGATGGTGAAGGCGGACGGGTCCGTGCTGATCCACGCCGACGGCGGTTCGTACAAGCCGCTGAACTGGATGTCGCCCCCGTGCAAGCTGGCGGAGGAGGACGGCGTCTGGAGCGTCACCAACAAGGCCGGCGAGGAACTGCGGATCACCTTCGAGGAGGTCGTCAGCGACACCTCGTACGAGCTGGGACTGGATCCCGGGCTGATCAAGGACGGCGTCGAGGCGCACCTGCAGGAACTGCTGGCCGAGCACGTGCACACTTTCGGCGAGGGCTTCACGCTGGTCCGGCGCGAGTACCCGACCGCGATCGGCCCGGTCGACCTGCTCTGCCGGGACGCCGAGGGCAGGCACGTCGCGGTCGAGATCAAGCGCCGCGGTGAGATCGACGGCGTCGAGCAACTCACCCGGTACGTCGAACTGCTGAACCGCGACCCGCTGCTCACCCCGGTCCGCGGCATCTTCGCGGCCCAGCTGATCAAACCGCAGGCCCAGTTCCTCGCCACCGACCGCGGCCTCGAATGCGTCACCGTCGACTACGACGCCCTCCGAGGGATGGAATCCGACGTCCTCCGCCTCTTCTGAGCAGGCTTGCCCGATTTCGGGCAGATCCTTGGCTTTTGACCCTGAATCACTGCACAGTGGTGCGAGTGATGACTGATGCGGTGGACCCCAGCGACGAGCTCGTCGAACAGGTCAGCCGCACCACCGGGCTAACCCCGGACGACGCGCGCCGTGTGGTCGCCGACGTCCTGGCCTACTTCACCGAGACGACCGAGGACTACGTCCGTCGCCGGCACCGGGAGCTGCAGACCTACGGTGCCCGCAACGACGAGATCTTCGCCCGGCTCGGCACCGAACTCCGGCACTGGCCGGTCCGCTCTCCCGAACTTTCTGCCCGGCAGCTGCGACGCATCGTCTACGGCTGACCAAGAACTCGAGAAAGGAACCATCCATGTGCGGAATCGTGGGGTACGTCGGCACCAAGCCGGCCGCGCCGATCCTGGTGGACGGCCTGGCCCGGCTGGAGTACCGCGGGTACGACTCGGCCGGCGTCGCCGTGCTCGGGTCCAGCGAACTGAAGGTCCACAAGGACGCCGGCCGGGTACGTGAGCTGGAGGCCTCACTGCCCAAGCGGTTCGGCGGCAAGCTCGGGATCGGGCATACCCGCTGGGCCACCCACGGCGGCCCGAGCAAGGACAACGCACACCCGCACGTGAGCGGCGACGAGCGGATCGCCGTAGTACACAACGGCATCATCGACAACGCCGCCGCGCTGCGCGCCCAGCTGGAGGACGCCGGCGTCAAGCTGCGCTCCGAGACCGACACCGAGGTGCTCGCCCACCTGATCGAGCAGGCCGAGGGCGACACCCTCGAGGAGAAGGTGCTCAAGGCGCTGCGCCGGATCGACGGCACCTACGGCATCGCCGTGATCGACCTGGCCTACCCGGACCGGATCGTGGTGGCCCGCAACGGCAGCCCGATCATCCTCGGCATCGGTGACGGCGAGATGCACGTCGCGAGCGACGCCTCCGCGCTGGTCCGCTACACCCGTCAGGTCGTGCACCTGGACGACGGCGAGCTCGCCACCGTCCGCGCCGACGGTTACAGGACCTTCACCAGCGACTCCCGCCCGACCACGAAGACCGCCGAGACCGTCGAGTGGAGCGCCGACGAGTACGAGCGCGGCGCGCACGAGCACTTCATGGTCAAGGAGATCCACGAGCAGCCCGAGGCCGTCCTGCGCGCCATCCGCGGCCGGCTCGACGAGCGCTTCCACACCGTCCACCTCGGCGGCCTGAACATGGACGCCAGGGAGGCCCGCGAGATCAAGCGGGTGAAGATCCTCGGCTGCGGCTCCGCGTACTACGCCGGCCAGCTCGGCGCGCAGTTCATCGAGGAAGTGGCCCGGATCCCCGCTGACGCCGAGCCCGCCTCCGAGTTCCGCTACCGCAATCCGGTCGTCGAGCGCGACACCCTGTACGTCGCTGTCAGCCAGTCCGGGGAGACCCTGGACACGCTGGTCGCGGTCCAGGAGCTGAAGCGCAAGGGTGGTCGGGTGATCGGCCTGGTCAACGCGGTCGGCTCGAGTATCGCCCGCGAGGTCGACGGCGGCGTCTACCTGCACGCCGGTCCGGAGGTGTCGGTGGCGTCGACCAAGGCGCTCACCAACATGGCGGTCGGATTCGCGATGCTCGGCATCCACCTCGGCCGGATCCGGGACGTCTCCCCCGCCGACGGGCGACGCCTGATTGAGGGGCTGAAGAGGATCCCTGCGCAGATCCAGGCGATCGTCGACACCGAGCCGGAGCTCGCCGCGATCGCCGGCCGGCTGGCCAAGCACGAGAGCATCTTCTTCGTCGGCCGGACCCGTGGTTACCCGGTCGCTCGTGAGGGCGCGCAGAAGCTCAAGGAGATCTCGTACCGGCACGCGGAGGCCTACCAGACCTCCGAACTGAAGCACGGTCCGCTGGCGCTGATCTCTCCCGACGTGCCGACCGTCGCGATCGTGCCGAACGACGAACTGCTGGACCGCAACATCGGCGCCCTGCACGAGATCGCGGCCCGCTCGGGTCCGCTGTACGTCGTGACCCACCCGGGCGTCCAGGTCCCGGACGGCGCGGCCGCCGTGATCGAGGTCCCGAAGAACGAGCCGGAGCTCGACCCGATCCTGCTGACCATCCCGCTGCAACTCCTGGCGTACCACGCGTCCGTTGCCCTCGGCCACGACGTCGACAAGCCCCGCAACCTGGCAAAGTCCGTCACCGTCGAGTAACTCCCCGCTTGCGTCCGAAGAACCTTGCGCTATGACCTCAGGTTCTTCGGACGCAACGGGTTGGTGGAGGCCGTCGTTCACCTGTTGGTCGGGTGGATGGGATTGGATCGGTGGACCAACCGTCGTACCGGAGGTTCCTGATGCGCTGGCAGACCCCACTCGCCGCGGTCGTCGTACTGACCGCGCTCACCACGTCACTGACCGCTTCGGCGGCGCCGGCGACCGACCGCCACGGCAGCCCGGATCCGGGCGGGAACTGCTCCCGCGATGCGCGGTTCCTCGGGTTCAGCGACAGCCTGGACAAGACCACGTTCGACGGTCAGCCGGTGGCGGGCCTGTCCGCAATCAACGTCACCAGCCCGGGTCGCGCGATGGCTCTGGTCGACAACATCGGTACGACGCCGGCCCGGGTGTTCGACCTGAGGATCAGTAGCAAGCCCACCGTCAGCGTGAAGGGCATGACGATCCTGCGTCGTCCGGACGGCACCGCCTTCACCGGCGCGGACTTCGACGGCGAGGGCCTGGTCGCCGAGCGCGGCGGCAAGACCATTCTGGCGACATCGGAGCGGGAGCCGTCGATCCGTCGGTTCCGGCTGTCCGACGGCAAGGAGATCGCGTCGCTGCCGGTGCCCGCGCGGTTCCAGGTCGCGCCGGCCGGCGAGGCCACCAGCAACGCGACCTTCGAGTCGCTCGCGGTCAGCCCGGACGGCCACTCGCTCTTCGCCGGCATGGAAGGACCGCTCGCCCCGGACGGCACCGACGCCAGCGGCAGCACCCGCAACAGAATCCTCCGGTACGCCGGTACGCCCGGTCACGGTTATCGCCTGGCCGAGCAACTCGCGTACAAGCCGGACCCCGGACTCGCCCTGGTCGAGCTCGCAGTGGTGAACCGCAACGAACTGGTGTCGATGGAGCGCACCTTCACCCCGGGCGTCGGCAACACGATCCGGGTGTTCACGGTGTCGTTGCGCAAGGCCGTCGACGTGAGCGGCCGCGAGTCCCTGGCCGATGCGCCGGCGAAGGTCTTCCTGCAGAAGAAGTTGCTCTTCGACTTGGTGAACTGCCCGCCATCGGGCGCGGTCGCCAAGCAGCCGCAACCGAACCCCCTGCTGGACAACGTCGAGGGCCTCGCCCTCGGTGGCTACCTGCCCGGCGGCCGGCGCCAGCTGTACCTGCTTTCCGACGACAACGGCGGCGCCACCCAGATCACCCGTCTCTACTCCCTGGCCGTCGACGTTCATTGATCATCCACAGGATGCCGCGGGCAACGGTGGCGGGTTGAGGCCCGCTGGGCGACAATCTGTGGATGCGCGTGATCGTGGTGGGTGCCGGCGTGATCGGGCTCAGTTGTGCCGTCCGGCTGGCCGAGTCCGGGTACGACGTGGCCGTGTTCGCGCGGGATCTCCCACTGGAGACCACGTCGGCTGTCGCGGCCGCGATCTGGAGTCCGTATCTGTCGGCCCCGGCTGATCGCGTCGCCGCCTGGGGACGGACGTCGTACGAGGAGTTCACCAAGCTGGCCGCGCAGGAGCCGTCGGTCCGGTTGCGGCACGGCCAGGAGTTTCTGACCGAGCCGACGCCGGACCCCTCCTGGGCGTCCGCGCTGCCCGATCTGCGCCGGATCGGGTCGCCGCCGCCCGGGTTCAAGGACGGCTGGTCCTTCACCTCGCCAGTGATCGACATGCCGGTCTACCTCCCGTACTTGGTGAAACGTCTCGACGAGGCCGGTGGCACGCTGACTCGTGCTGCCCTCTCGGCGCTGCCCACCCAGGCGGACATCGTGGTGAACTGCACCGGGCTCGGCGCCCGCCTGACTGCCAGTGACCCAACCGTCATTCCCGTCCGCGGACAGGTGCTGACGGTCGAGCAGTTCGGGTTGACCGAGTGGCTGATCGCCGACCGTGCGCCGTCGGACCTCACCTATGTGATCCCGCGCGAGCGTGACGTCGTGGTCGGCGGCACGAGCCAGCCGGACAGCTGGGACATGGCAGTGCACGAGGCCACGGCCGAGCAGATCCTGACCCGCGCGATCGGGCTGGTCCCCCAGCTCCGCAAGGCCAAGGTGCTCCGGCACCGCGTCGGACTTCGCCCGGCCCGTCCCGCGATCCGCTGCGAGGTCGTCCAGACGGGCCACCAGCGCGTAGTCCACTGCTACGGCCACGGCGGCTCTGGAGTGACCCTCTCCTGGGGCTGTGCCGACGAGGTACTAGCGCTGGTCCGCCAGTCCGTCTGACCTGTTCAGGTGGCGAGTCGGGCGTAGCGGCCGTTGCTTTCGACCAGGCTGGTGTGGGTTCCGGACTCGATCACGCGGCCGTGGTCGATGACGACGAGCTGGTCGGCGTCGCGGACCGTCGACAGGCGGTGGGCGATGGTGATGGTGGTGCGGCCCTCGGCGAGCCGGTCGAACGCCTGCTGGACCGCTCGCTCGGTCTCGGTGTCCAGCGCGCTGGTGGCCTCGTCCAGGACCAGGACCCGCGGGTTGCGCAGCAGGGTGCGAGCAATGGCGATCCGCTGCTTCTCGCCTCCGGAGAAGCGGTGCCCGCGGGACCCGACCATGGTGTCGTAGCCCTCAGGCAGCCCGGCGATCAACTCGTGCACCTGGGCAGCGCGTGCGGCTTCCTCGATCTCCGCATCGGTCGCGTCGGGCTTGGCGTAGCGGAGGTTCTCGCGAACCGTGGTGTGCAGCAGGTAGGTCTCCTGGCTGACCACGCCGACCACAGCGGCGAGATCCTCCAGCCGCAGGTCGCGCAGGTCGATGCCGTCGATGGTGACGCGTCCGCTGGTCGGGTCATAGAGACGCGCGACCAACGAGGCGAGAGTGCTCTTGCCGGAACCGGTCTCACCGACCAGCGCCAACGTAGTACCGGCTGGGACGTCCAGGCTGACGCCGGCCACTGCGGCCGTCTCACTGCCCGGGTAGGCGAAGGTAACGTCCTCGAAGCGCACGTGACCCTCGATGCGGGCCGGATCGATCTCGACCGGCTTGGCCGGGTCGTTCACGTCGATCGGCAGGTCGAGGTACTCGAAGATCCGCGCGAAGAGGGCCAGCGAGCTGGTCAGCGCGACGCCGACGTTGAGCAGTCCCATCAGCGGCCGGAACAGCCCGGCCTGCAGGGTGGTGAAGGCGACCAGGGTGCCGATGGTCATGGTTCCGGCGGTCATCGGCAGGCCGGCGCTCAGGTAGATGATCGCCGGGATGGCGGCGAAGATGACGCTCATCGAGGCCATCCGCCACCGGCCGGCCAGCTCCGAGCGGAGCTCCAGATCGATCAACCGGGTCGACGACGCGGTGAAGCGGTCGATCAGGGTCGCCGCGGTGCCCATGGTCTTGCTGAGCTGGATGCCGCTGATCGAGAGACCTTCCTCGACCGTGACGTTGAGATCGGCCAGTTCGCGCTGGCGCTGCGCGGTGATGGCCCGGCGCATCTGGGCGACCTTGCGGGTCAGGTAGATGGACGGCGGCATCACGACGAGCGAGATGAGCGAGAGCTGCCAGGACAAGGCGAGCATGGCCACGGCGGTGGCGATCGCCGTGGTGAGGTTAGAGGCGATGGAGGTGGCCGTCGACGTGACGACGGGCTCCATGCCACCGATGTCGTTGGTGATGCGGGACTGCACCTCGCCGGTGCGGGTCCGGGTGAAGAAGGCCATCGACTGCCGCTGCAGGTGGCCGAAGACGTCGGTACGCAGCCGGTGCATGACCTGCTGGCCGACCCTGGTACTGATCCAGGTCTGGACGACGCCCAGGGCCGAGGTGATGGCGGCGACGGCGACCATGCCGACCACCAGCCAGACCAGAAGCTTCAGCTCCTGCTTCGGCAGCGCCGTGTCGATGACGGCGCGCAGCAGGAACGGTGACGCCATGGCCACCACGGATGATGCGACGATGATCGCCGTGACGACGGCGAGGGAGAACTTGTGGGGGGTGAAGAGCCGTCCGATGCGGCCCAGCGATACCTCGCGGGCCTGCGCTTTCTCGGCGGCTGTGGCTGACTTCTGGCCGGCTCGGCGGCCTCGCTCAAGATTTTCGGGATCCAAGACAAGCACCGTTTCTGTAGGCGGATATGCTGAGGTTACCTCATTATGAGGGTACAACAGGATTGGTTGGTAGCGTATTCCCATGGCCGATGACGACGAGGAGACCCTCCCCGAGACGTTCTGGGGGGTCGCTCATCAGCTGCGGCACCTGCGGAAGGAGACCCTGGCGCCGTGGGACATCGCGCCGTCCCACGCCCGCGCCCTCGGTGTCCTCCTGCGCCAGGGCCCACTGCGACTCAGTGAACTCTCCGACCACCTCCGCATCGCGGCCCGCTCGACTACCGAGGTGGTCGATGCCCTGCAGGATCGCGGACTGGTCGAACGGCGTCCTGACCCGCAGGACCGTCGGGCGACGCTGGTGGCGCCGACCGACGAAGGGACCCGGGTCGGCCAGGCGATCCGCGCCTCCCGCGACGCCGAGGCCGAGGCCTACTTCAGCGTTCTCAGCGATGCCGAACGGACCGAGCTCACCGCCATCCTCCACAAGCTCAGACGCTAAGGACCTGACAGAGGAGGTCGAGGGCGCCGGCGTAGGAGTGGTCGGGCGGGGTGCCATAGCCGACGACCAAGGCCTGGCGGGCCGACGGGTCCGAGGTGAAGCGGTAGCGGTCGAGCGACGCCACTTGCAGGCCCTGCCGGGCCGCTCGATCGACCATGTCCTGGGCATCACCCGGTACGTCGAGCAGTACGTGCATGCCGGCCGCGATCCCCGCCACGCGGACACCCGGAGCTCGCACTGCCAGGAGTTCGACCAGGCGATCCCGGCGGCGACGGTAGTGCAGTCGGCTACGGCGGACGTGCCGGTCGTAGTAGCCGGAGGCAATGAATTCCGCGAGGGTCAATTGGTCGAGCGTCGCGGTCTGGAGATCCGCGGTCCGTTTGGCCGCGAGGACCGGTTCCATCAGGCGCTGTGGGACCACCATCCAGGCGAGGCGCAACCCGGGCGCGAGACTCTTGCTCGCAGTACCGGTGTAGACGACGCGCTCGGGATCCAAAGCCTGCAAGGCGCCGACGGTCTGGCGGTCGTACCGGAACTCCCCGTCGTAGTCGTCCTCGATCAGCACCGCGCCGGTCGATCGCGCCCACTCGACCGCCGCGGTCCGCCGATGCGGCGCCAGCGGAACCCCGGTCGGCATCTGGTGGGCAGGCGTCAGTAACGCCGCCTCGCCGGACAACAGCTCGGCCCGTACTCCGTGCTCGTCCACCGCGATCGGCACCGGCTCCAACCCGCGAGACCGGATCACATCCCAGTGCAGGTCGTATCCGAACTCCTCGACGGACAACGACTTCGCACCCTGAGCCCGCAGTACTGCGCCCAGCAGACTCAGCGCTTGCACATACCCCGAGCAGACCAGAATCAACTCCGGATCGGCCCGTACTCCGCGCGCCCGGGCGAGGTAGTCCGCCAGGGTCCGGCGGAGCTCGATCCGGCCGCGGGGATCGCCGTACCCGAAGGCCTCGTTAGGTGCCGAAGGCAACGCCTTGCGAGCGGCCGCGAGCCATTCGCCGCGCGGGAAGGTGGACAGGTCGGGTGTGCCCGGAGTCAGGTCGTACCGGAATTTCTTTGCCTCGGGCAATGGTGTGCGCGGCACGGGTGACGGGGTCTCCCGGCTGGCGACCTCCGTACCGGAACCCTGGCGGGCCGTCAGCCACCCCTCGGCGACGAGTTGTCCGTAGGCATCGGCCACGGTGTTCCGGGCGACGCCGAGGTCCTTGGCCAGCGTCCGCGACGACGGAAGCCGCGTGCCCGGTGCGAGCCGGCCGCTGCTGATCGACTCGTGCAGCGCCTGCACCAGCTCACCGCGGCCCCGCCGGCCGGCCAGGTCCAGATGCAGATCCGCACCCACCGCGGTGGCAGAATTGGCCCCTGAATCTCCCATGGAAGTGGACCATACACCTGGGCCGCTTCCCGTCTAGCGTGGTCGTCATGAGCGCAACGACGCATCGCCGAGTCAAGCTCGCCTCCTTGGCGCCCGACTTCTACAAGGCCCTGAACGACCTGGACGCCCAGTCCGCGACCGGGCTGGACCCCCGCCTCGCGGATCTCGTCCGGATCCGGGCTTCGCAGCTGAACGGCTGTGCCTACTGCCTGGACATGCACACCCTGGACGCGCAGCACGCGGGCGAGTCGGCGCAGCGGCTCCACCTGGTGGCCGCCTGGCGCGGGGCCCGGAAGTTCTTCAGCGAGCAGGAGCGGGCCGCACTGGAACTGACCGAGGCGATCACCCTGATCAGCGTCGACCACGTCCCGGACGACGTGTACGAGGTCGCCGCCAATGCCTTCGACGACAAGGAACTGGCCCAGCTGATCGGACTCATCATCATGATCAACGCCTGGAACCGGGTCGGCGCGACCGGCCATCTCGAGCCCGGCCACTACGACCCCAGCTGATGAGCGCCCAGACGTTCCGGGCGCTGCACCACGGCGCCGCGCCGCTCGTCCTGCCGAACGCGTGGGACCCAGTCAGCGCCCGGCTGATCGCCGAGGCCGGGTACCCGGCGATCGCCACCAGCAGTGGTGCGGTCGCCCGGGTGCTCGGGTACGACGACGGGCAACTGACCCCGGTCCCCGAGATGTTCGAAGCGATCGCCCGCATGGCCCGCGCGGTCGACGTACCGGTGACCGCGGACCTGGAAGCGGGCTACGGACTGAAGCCGAAGGAGCTCGTGGACAGGTTGCTCGAAACGGGCGCGGTCGGGTGCAACCTCGAGGACTCGGATCCGGCAACGGGGGCTTTGACCGATCCGTCCGAGCAGGCCGATTACCTGTGCGAGGTTCGTGCCGCCGCTGGTGCAGACCTCGTCGTCAACGCGCGCATCGACACGTTCCTGCAGGAGGGTTCGCTGGAGGATGCGATCGCCCGCGGCCGCGCCTACCGTCGAGCCGGCGCCGACTGCGTCTACCCGATCTTCGCCCCGCTCGAGCTACTTGCCGACCTGAAGAACTCCATCGGCGGCCCCCTCAACGCCCACGCCAAGCCCAACGGCCCGACCGCCGCCCAACTGGCCGAACAGGGCGCCACCCGCATCACGTACGGCACCAGCCTTCATACCCACCTCACCAACATCTTCCGAGACCTGCTACCCACGCTGACCTGAATCGGCGGGTGGGTGAATGTGGTTCGCGTCGCCGGGCTGCGTGATGGTGCTAGTCGCGGCGAGGTGAGTCAAGGGCGCTTCGCGGCCCTGCGGGCTCGAACAAGTTCGACCCTTGACACACCTCACCACGACCAGGGAAAGACGCGGCTACGCCCGGAGCCGCTGAGAAGAACGGCCACAATTCAGGGATTACGTCCGGGGCGCCGCCCCCGGCTGGTTCGCCGGGAGTGAGGCTGGTGATTCCGTGGCCCTGGCGACTGGTGCGCCCCGCGCCGAGGCCGGCCGTCGCGCTCACGCCGGATCTGGAGGGGTTGACCACTGAGATTGTGGGTTGTCACCTGAGAATCTCGAGGGGCAACGCACAATCTCAGTGGTCAACCCTCCAGAGCCGGCCCAGTAACCGGCGCTTGCCGGCTCGCGAGACCTCGCACACCACCTGACGGAACGCGCACACCACCAGGCGGACCACCCGGTGACCGCCCCGGCCGATGCCCGCCTGCTCGACCGATACCGCCCTACAGACCGGCATCGGCCCAACGACCCGGCATCCACCCGGACGCGCCTACCGCCGATAGCAGGTTGTTCGACCGATAGCGCCCAGTAGACCGGTATCGGCCCCACAAGCCGGCAGCCGACCGAACCACGCCACGATCTACGGCACGGCCCCCCACCCGAACCCACAGAACCCACCGAAACCACCCGGGAAACCGGTTACTGGACAGGGTTTCGCGACTTCTGTAGGTCCGGATGGGGCCACCTCGGAACCGGCGCCACCCGGGCCGGCCGAATCAGCGGAAGGGCCGAACATCCCACACGAACCACCCGCGAGAGGTGGAATCCCCCTGGATGCAGCTCACACCTTCGCGCCGGAACCACCCGGGCGAGCGGAATCCCCCTGATGCAGCTCACACGTCAGCGCGGATCCGCGTAGCTGCGTCCTTCCCTGGTCGACGTGGTGCGGGTCAAGGGTCGAACTTGTTCGATCGCCGAAGGCGACGCCAAAGGCGCCCTTGACGCGCACCACGTCGACTAGCACACTCCCGCAGCGGAGACCGCGCAACCACACTGCCAATGCACCGAGGCAACCACTATCCCAAGAGTTGAGAGGATGGCGGGCATGACCACCTATCGCGCCAGGTTCGATGCAACCGTCTCCTTCACGAATGGCGGTGGTCTGCAGGCGCAAGGGTTCCTGGTCGACGTCGCGTCGGCGGAGGTGACGCCTGCCGAGGTGGGCGAGTTGTTCCTCGCCTCACTCGGGCTGCTGATGGCCGGCGAGGTCGACCTGACCAACCTCGAGATCATCGAAGCACCCCACAAGGGCACCCGCGGCGTCCCGGCAGCGGCGGGTGACGCGAGCGGCGGGCGGCCGGAGTACGTGGAACTCAGCCACGTGATCCACGACGGGATGGTGACGTTGCCGAATCTGCCCGGGCCTGAGCTCGGGAAGCACCTCACCCGCGAGGCGTCGAAGGAGATCTACGCACCTGGCACGGAGTTCGAGATCGGCCGGATCACGATGGTGGCGAACACTGGCACCTACCTGGACAGCCCGTCTCACCGCTATCCCGACGGGCACGACCTCACCGGCTTCGCGCTCGATCGGATCACCGAGCTGCCCGCGGTCGTAGTACGGGTGGAGGACAGCGGGAAGGGCGGGATCGACGCGGCCGCTCTTGCCCCGTACGACGTCCGCGGCGCAGCCGTCCTCCTGCACACCGGGGACGACGCACGCTTCGGTACTCCGAGCTACGTCGTCGACCCGCATTTCCTGACCCGCGACGGCGCCGAGCTGTTGATCCGCAACGGCGCCGTCCTGGTCGGGATCGATGCGGCCAACATCGACGACATGACGGACGGCACTCGCCCGGCACACACCTTGCTCCTCGGCGCCGGCCTCGCGATCGTCGAACACCTGACCGGCCTGGCCCAGGTCCCACCCACCGGCGCGACCTTCACCGCCACCCCTCCCCTGATCGACGGCCTCGGCACCTTCCCCGTCCGCGCCTTCGCCGCGCTCCCCTGACCGACTACTGACCAAGACGAAGCGCGTAGACCAGCGCCCAGTCCTGATCGTTGGCCAGTGGGTCCGCCACATGGGCGGGTTGGCCGTTGACGCAACTGGGATAGATGAAGGCGCAGGTCGCGGAGCCGTCGGGCGCGAAGTTGACCAGGTTGGCTCGAAGGATCGCCTGCCCGGCTGATCTCAGCCACTTAGCCTTGGCCTCGTCAGCCAACTCGGCCGGCCAGGTCAGGAAGAGGGCGGCGTTGAGCACAGACCAGTAGTGCGGAAACACGTCGCCCCACAGCCGCAGAGCGCCGAACCAGTAGCCGTCCCAGTGCCTGATCGGGATGTGCCGCAGCCGCACGTCGGGCTGGTCCGCGGCGAAGGCCGTCAACCAGGGCAGCCGCCGGTTGAGCTCCGCGGCCTCCACAACTCCCGGCACAGTTCGGTACGCCGCCAGCAACAACTCGAGCAACGGGGCAACCATCGACTGCTCGTAGTTCACCTCATGCGGCGGCAGGTCGTCGCCATAGGCAAGGAACGTCCTCGCGTGCTGGGCAAGGTGATCCCGCATCCTCGCGGCGTCCTCGGGACGACCTTCTCCGGTGAGCTGCTCGGACAGATCATGGAGCAGCGGGCCCAGGTCGAAGGCGAGGAAGTGGTCGCCGCCGAGTTCGTAGTACCGGTCGATGATGCGGACTGCGCGGTCGAGGTCGCCCTGGCCGAGGAGGAATCGGGCGAACCAGGGGAAGTTGTAGAGCCGTAGCTTGCCCTTGTGCCTGCTGTCGTCGGCAACCGTGCCATCGGCCGCGACGAGGTGTTCAACCACGAACTGCTGATAGCCGGCCAGTGCTTCGGTGAGTTCGTCGGAAGAAGCCCAGCCGCGGTCGCGGGCCGCCTGCAGCAGCAGCGCCATACCGACTCGTTCTCGGGCGTCCGACCAGTCCTGCCAGGCACCGGGCAGGACGGTCAGGCCGGTCTCGTTGTCGTAGGGCACGAAGGCGAAACGCCGGCTGTCGGCGAGCTCGGGTTGGCGTTGGTGGTCGAGGATGAACCGCACTCGTTGCTCGACGAGTTCTCGCAGCGGTGGATGGAAGAGCACGCTGATCCGCGAGGTCCGGCTGCCGTCCGTCGCCTCGACCTGCTGCACGCCGGCGACGCTCGACGAGACCACCTCGGGCCCTGTGACGCCAGGGGCCAGGCGGATCTCGATCGACTCGCCGACCTCGGCGGCTAGCGGGTCGGCCTCGATGAGCGGCTGCCGGGTTGCGTGGAAGTCGGCCAAGCTGTCGTGCCAGGCGAGTTGCCACGTCCAGCGGTACGACTGGCCGGGGACCAGCGTGATCTGTGGCTGGCCGCCCATGGCATGCGGAGCTCGGGCGTGGTCGGTGACGTGCAGATAGAGATGCCCGCGCGCGTTGCTGCCGGTATCGGCTTCGCGCGACTCCACCGAGTAGGCCCACAGTTCGCCCTCGGTGAGTTGGAGTCCAAGGCCCGGCCCGCTGCCGTCCATCGGGACCGCCCACACCCACGCGTCGGCGCCACCGGTCCACACATGTGCATGCACAGCGCGGTTGAGGCTCTCCCGACTCGAGCTGTAGAGATCGCGCCACGGCGTACTGATGGCGATGGATCCGACCGCGACCTGCTCCACGGAGACGTTGCGCAGCTCGTACGTTTCGGTCCACTGTTCCCCGAACCGGCGGCCGACCCGGAGCTCCAGCTCACCCAACTGGTAGAGCAGGTCGATGCCGGTCTGCCGCCAGCGCTGACTGGCCGGGGCATCGAAGCGGTGGCTGCCGCGGTCGGTGATGACGAATCCCTTGCCCCAGTAGCGTGCGGGATCGTGCATCGCGGCCTCGGGCGCCTCGGGCGCGTCCTCCAGCAGCATCGAGTGACCGCGCGACGGATGCGTCACCACCGCGACGGCCCCGTCCTCCGTCAACTCGACCTTGCCGGCCCCGAGGGCGAATGTCTCCCGCATTGCCCCAACTTATCTTCGCCGAGGATGTAGAGAAGGCTCCGCGAGCTTCGTCCCCCTGATGAGAACCCCCGACCAGCGAGAGGAACGATCATGAACAAGCAGGAGATCGCCGAGATCCTGGCCAAGCCGTACTCCCAGGACCTGTTGTCCGGGAAGATCCCCGCGCGCTTCGCCTATATCGGGCTCGACGGGGACCCGCGGGTGATTCCGGTCGGGTTCCACTGGGACGGCGAGACACTCCAGATCTTCACCGTGCCGAAGTCGGCCAAGGTCAAGGCGTTGCAGCAGAACCCGCGGGTGTCGATCACCATCGACACCGAGGGCTACCCGCCCAAGGTGTTACTGCTCCGCGGATCCGCCAAGGTCGACCTGCTGGACGGCGTACCGGACGAGTATGTCGAGGCCTCGGGCAAGATCGTCCCTGACGACCAGTTCGAGCAGTGGCAGGAAGGCGTCCGCGCTCTCTACACGCAGATGGTCCGCATCTCCATCACCTTCGACTGGGTGAAGCTCCTCGACTTCGAAACCACCATCCCGAAGGCCGTCGAAGACATCATCCGCGAGAAGCAGGGGTCATAAGTGGTTGGCGCGGCGGATGACGTCGACGACGTCGGCCATCATGCCGGTGAGGTCGTAGTCCTTCGGGGTGTAGATGGCGGCGACTCCTGCGGACAGCAGGGCGCGGGCGTCGGCGTCAGGAACGATGCCGCCGACAACCACCGGCACGTCCTCGAGGCCGGCTTCGCGGAGGCCGGCGACGACCTGGGGCACGAGTTCCATGTGTGAGCCGGACAGGATCGACAGGCCGACGCAGTGCACGTCCTCCGCGACCGCCGCCGCGACGATCTGCTCGGGCGTCAACCGGATGCCCTGGTAGATCACCTCGAAACCGACGTCACGAGCCCGTACGGCGACCTGCTCGGCGCCGTTCGAATGACCGTCCAGACCAGGCTTCCCGACCAGGAGTCGCAGCCGGCCGCCGAGTTCGTCGGAGGTGGCCGCCACCTTCGCGCGGACGGCGGCGATCGCCTCGCCTCCGCCGGAGACCCCGACCGACCCCGATACCCCGGTCGGTGCGCGGTACTCGCCGAACACCTCCCGCAGTACGCCGGCCCACTCCCCCGTCGTCGCGCCGGCGCGAGCGCAGGTGAGCGTTGCCTGCATGAGATTGTCCGTGCCCTTGGCCGTCTCGCGCAGCCTGGCCAAGGAGTCCTGGACAGCCTCGTTGTCGCGCTCGGCGCGCCACTGCAATAACGACTCCAGCGCGGCACTCTCCGCCGCGGGATCGACAGTCTGGATCGCTGCGTCCAGATCGGCCGTCAGCGGTGAAGGCTCGGTGCTCTCGAATTTGTTGACCCCGACAACGACCTGCTCGCCCGACTCGATCCGCTGCCGCCGCTCGGCATGCGAGGCCACCAGCGCCTGCTTGAGGTAGCCGCTCTCCACCGCGACGACGGCACCGCCCATCGCCTGCACGCGGTCGATCTCCTCCCGAGCGCCGGTGACGAGCTCGTCCACCTTGGCCTCGATGACATGCGAGCCGTCGAAGATGTCGTCGTACTCGAGCAGGTCCGACTCGTACGCGAGCACCTGCTGCATCCGGAGCGACCACTGCTGGTCCCACGGCCGCGGCAGCCCGAGCGCCTCGTTCCACGCGGGCAACTGGACCGCCCGCGCCCGCGCGTTCTTCGACAGCGTCACCCCGAGCATCTCCAGCACGATCCGCTGCACGTTGTTCTCGGGTTGCGCCTCGGTGAGCCCCAGCGAGTTCACCTGTACTCCGTAGCGAAGGCGGCGGGCCTTGACGTCGGTCACGCCGTACCGGTTGAGGCAGACGTCGTCCCAGAGCCGGACGAACGCCCGCATCTTGCAGGTCTCCTCGATGAACCGCACGCCGGCGTTGACGAAGAACGAGATCCGCTGGACCACGTCCCCGAACCGCTCGGGCGCCACCTGACCGCCGTCGCGAACCCGATCCAGTACTGCGATCGCCGTCGACAACGCGAACGCCAACTCCTGGACCGGGGTAGCCCCGGCCTCCTGCAGGTGGTAACTGCAGATGTTGATCGGGTTCCACTTCGGCATCGTCGACACCGTGTAGGCGATCAGGTCCGTGGTCAGCCGCAGGGACGCGTCCGGCGGGAAGGCATACGTGCCGCGGGACAGGTACTCCTTGACGATGTCGTTCTGGGTGGTCCCGGTCAGCTCGTCGGGCAGCGCACCCTGCTCCTGCGCGGCGACCTGGTACAGCGCGAGCAACCACATCGCGGGAGCGTTGATCGTCATCGACGTGTTCATCTGCGCGAGCGGGATCTGGTCGAACAACGCCCGTACGTCGCCCAGATGAGCGACCGGGACACCGACCTTGCCGACCTCGCCCTTGGCCAGCGGGTGGTCCGCGTCATAGCCGGTCTGGGTGGGCAGGTCGAAGGCGACCGACAGTCCGGTCTGGCCCTTGGCCAGGTTGCGCCGGAACAGCGCGTTCGACTCCGCGGCCGACGAGTGCCCGGCATACGTCCGCATCACCCAAGGGCGCGCCTTCTCGCTCATATACCCGAGAGTAGGACTCTGTGACCTTGTGAGTCCTACTCTCGTGACCGGTGTCACCAGCGGTCTACATCACGTCCTCTCAGGCGATGGCCACGTTGAAGGCCAGCAGGCCGGTACCGGTGGCATTGGTGATCCACGGCCCGGCTCCCAGGTGTCCCTGGTAGACGAGCGCGGTCGCGCCGGTCGGCGTACCGGACAAGGTGAGCTTGAGCGTGCCGCCGGCCTGGTAGACCACCGAGCTGACTGTGACGGTCGATCCCACCAACCGGAAGTTTGCGGCCGCTCCGGAATCCACAGTGAGCGCGTCGGTCGACCGGAGCTTCACTGTGAGGGTTGTCCCGCTCTTGGTGACGCTTGACGGGTTAGGCGGAGCCACACCGGCCGACGGACCGCCGTACAGGTCCCTGCCCAGTACTGCGAACGTGTGGTCGCCCATCTCGCGATAGCCACCGGCGTACGTGTAGTGGCAGCCGTCGTGGCCGGACAGGCCGTTCGCCGACAGGATGGTGACGCCCTGGGTGTCGCCTAGTTTGCGCTGTGCCTCGCGGAGGTTGATTTTAGTGGTGTCGCCACAAGGGGACGTGCGGACCTGGTAGACGAAGTACTTGCTGCCACCGGTGTTCGCAGTACCGATCTCTGTTCGCCAGTCCTGCAACAGGGAGGTGAAGCCGCTGATGTGGACGGACGCGTTGTCCGACTCGGCCTCACCCTGGTACCAGAGGACGCCCTTGACCCGGCTGAGCACGCCCGACGCCTGCAAGCGACTCCGCAGTCGGCCGTAGTTCGTGGCGAGGTCGTTCGGGGTGGTGTCGTTGCGCTGGAAGAAGCTGATCGGCTGGCCACCGTGGGATCCGTTGAACAGCGCCACCGGGATCCCGTAGGTGTCCACGATCCGGCGACCCATCCGGATCGCCCACTGGCCGACCGAGCCCGACTGCTGGGTCACGTCACCGGTCGCGTAGTGCCAGACCCGGTCGGCGCCGGAGATGACCGAGTTGGCATTCGAACTGCCGAAGCTCCGCAGATAAGGGGATTCCTCGACATTCGCATTGCCGCTGCGCTTGGCCGCCTCGGCATTCGACTGCCCCTGTACTACGTAGACGTCTCCGGAGACAATGCCATCGCGCCGAGCCACGACTCTGTTGATCGCCGGCCCGGTGGCTCTCAGTTCGAAGGTGTACTCGTGGAGGCCGGCCACGATCCTCGGCGTGAACCGGAACGGCGCGGAGGCCGGAGCGGTGAACGTCTGCGTCTGGCCGTTGCCGGTGACGCGCAGTTCGACCTGGTCCACCCCGGCGGCGGTGACCTGGCCGGCCACCGCTGGGTTCGCGCCGTTCTCGCTGTCGCGCGGAATCAGCTTCAGGTCCTGGGGCATCTCGGTCAGCGTCACCAGGGCAGGACGCGCGTAGACGGTCAGCTTGCGCTGCGTGTAGCTCGCGGCATTGTCGGTCAGGGTCCAGTCGGGTGCTCCGGTCGTGTTGGTGCCGATGCCGAGCCCCAGGACCTTGGCGGTCCCCTCGCTGAACCTGTTGACCGACAGCACCGGCTTGGCGGGAATGGTCGACGGCTTGGTGGCGCCGATCTGGTGGATCTGGAACGAACCGTGACCGAGGACGGTCGTCGGGGAGTCATCGGCGTCGTACGTGGTCGTCGAGGCGTTGGGGACCTGGCCGCTGGCGGCGCCGCTGTACTGGTTCGGCCACATCTCGATGTAGCCGGTCTGGCCGGTGCCGTTCGTCACGCCGGGCACGTTGGAGTTCACCTCGAGGTCGCCGACCTGCTGCCGGAAGAGCTGTCCGGCGAAGGTCTGCAGCCCGAGCCGCTTGGCGTCGCTGGTGAACGGTGCCATCGCCGTCCAGACCCACTGCGGGCCCTTGGGGCCGTTCAGTTCGAGGCAGTAGCCGACGCGATCGAAGTTGGAGCCGATCTCCGCGGTCCTGTTCAGGGTGTACGGCGGGGTCGTGTTGAGCCAGTTCGCCGAGGTGGGCAGGTTGATCTGCAGCACCGGGGTGAACCCCACGGCTCCTGTGTCACAGCCGGCAGCCGCGGGGGTGGGGACAGCGGAGGCCGGGCTGACGACCGCTCCGAAGACTGCAATGGTTGCGAGGACAGTGAGGTGGATGAGAGCGCGGGCGGGCGCGAACCGAGGCATGGGCGGACCTCCGGGAGGTGGGATGTCCTGCCTAGTTCTAGCGAATGAGCCGTGCTTCTCGCGAGTGTTCTGCGCCCAGTGGTCCCATCTCCGCGCCCAACGGCGCCTGGGTCAGGCGGAGAGCGGCAGTGGGGTGCGCTCCACGTGCAGGATCCGGTGCAGGCGGGTGACCGCGAGGATGCGGACCACCGAGGGCAGCGGGTGCCGTAGTACCAGCTGCCGGCCGAGCAACTGGGTCCGCCGGTGGGTCGCCACCAGTAGTCCGAGTCCGGTGGCGTCGAGAGCGTCGACCTCGCCCAGGTCGACGATCACGTCGCCGTCGGAATCGTCGATCAGCTGATTGAGGGTCTGGCGGACGTCGCCGACCGAGCGGACGTCCAGGAGTCCGGTCAGCCGGACCACGTTCTCCTTGTTCTTGGCTGCTTCATGGGTCGGTGCGAGCATGTCCGTGCCCTCCGCTCTTCCGGCGGCCCCCGAGTATCGGCCGCACTGCAGCGTGTGTTGGTAAAGACTCCCTGGGGACACGGAAGGTTGCCAAGACCTCGGGACCTTCCATTTCGCGAGACAATGGTGTTCGTGTTCGCGGACCGGTATTTCCTGTTCCCGATCGTGGCCATCGCGCTGATCGGTTGCGTGGTGCTTCTGCTGCGCTGGGCGTTCACCGACGCCAAGGGCGGGTCCCTGGTGCGCCGTACTGACTACTCCCCTGCAGCCCGCGACACTTTCGGACTCCTGATCGACGTCCAGACCTCCAGCTCGTACGCCGACGCCCGGCGGACCGTCTCGCTCCTGAACAGCAGGCAGATCCGCGCCACCGCGGCACGGACCACGGACGGCTGGTCCGTCTACGTCTGGCCCGCCGACGAGGCGGCCGCACGAGAGGCTCTCAAGACCTCCTGACCCTCCGGCACGCGTCAATGGTGGCGAACCGGCGCGGGCGAGAAGGGTTGCGGGGACATCGGACAAGAACGGGTAGAACCAACCACCCCGAGGAGTTCGATGACGCCCGACCTCGCTCTGTCCCTACCCCGACCGGCGGAGCATGCCGCCGGCCCGGCCCCGTTCCCGGACACTTTTGCCGATGACAGCCGGCTGATCCAGCTGTCGATCCGGGAACCCGACCAGTTCACCCAGATCTTCGACCGCTACTTCTCCCAGGTGCATGCCTACGTGGCTCGCCGCCTCGGCAAGGACATCGCCGACGACGTGTCCGCCGAGACGTTCCTGGTGGCCTTCCGGCAACGGGCCAAGTTCGACAGCCAGGCCGGGGTCGTCCGTGCCTGGTTGTACGGCATCGCCACCAACCTGATCCGGCGCCACCGCCGCGACGAGGTCAGGGCCTGGCGGGCCGGCGCCAAGCTGCCTTTGACCACTAGCACCCCCGGCCACGAGGACCGGATCGCGGCACAGGTCACCGCGCAGGGCGCCGGCCCGGAACTCGCCGCCGCCCTCGCGAAGGTCTCCGACAAGGACCGCGAGGTCCTGATGCTGGTCGCCCTCGGCGGACTCAGCTACGAGGAAGTCGCCGCCGCCCTGGGCATCGCCTACGGCACCGTCTGCTCCCGCCTCTCCCGGGCCCGCCGCGTAGTCCGCGAAGGCCTCAGCCACACCGACCCGACTTCCAGCGAGGAAACCCGATGAACGAGCTCGACCAGATCCGCGACGCCTACCCGAACCAGCCGGCCCCGACCCCCGAGGCCACCCAGCTCGCCCGGACCCAGCTCCAGGACCTGGCCCGCGCAGAGAGCACGCGGCGCCGCCGTCTGCCCGCGGGATTCACCCCGGTCCGACTGGGGATCGGCCTCACCACAGCTGCCGCAACGGTCGCCGTCGTCGCTCTCGGCGTACCGCTGCTAACTCCTGACGCCGACCCAGGCGCCTCCCAGCCCCCGGCCGTCGGCTCCCCCGACCAGAGCACGACTTCGCCCGAGGCCCCGGTGACTGCGAGCCAGATCCTGCTGGTCGCTGCAGCCCAGCAGGAGCGCGCTGAGGCGACCGCCGGCAAGTACTTCCGCGTCCGCACCGTGTTGAGCCGCGAGTACCCAGCCCGCAAGGACGGCTTGAACTACACGCTGGAAGAGCTGTCGATCAGCGAGACCTGGACCGGAAAGGCAGGCGGGACAGCCTGGAACGGCGCCCGCAAGCTCGGCGCCCACCCCGCGACGCCGGCCGACGAGGCGAAGTGGCGCGCCGCGGGTTCGCCGACCAGCTGGAACCTCGGACCGACCGACTCCGCGGACCAGCACGACCTGATCATTTCGTCCAAGCCCGGCAAGGGGCGGCTGACGGAGCTGAAGGGCGACGCGGACCGGTACTACGCCCTCGGTGAGCTCGGTGTCGGCCAGGCTGAGATCCTCGCGCTACCCACCACGCCGGACGCGCTTCGCGACCGGCTGCTCAAGGACAAGGCTGCTCGTGCTGCCGGGGCCGACAACACCTCGTACCTGGTCGGAATGACCTCGGAACTGTTGCTGTCGACACCGGCTACGCCGAAGACGCGGGCAGCCGGCCTCCGTCTGCTGGCAGGCCTGCCCGGCGCCGTCGTCAAGACGAACGTCACCGATCTGCAGGGCAGGACCGGGACGTCGATCACGTTCGACTTCCCCCAGCAGGGCCAGACCATCCAGCTGATCATCGACCCGAAGACCGGCAAGCTGCTGAGCAGCACGAACACCGGCGGCAAGAACGTCAGCACCACTCAGCTCGCCTCCGGCTGGACCAACGAGAACCCGACGATCCCGCCCGCCAAGATCCGCTGACCTTCTGTTCTCTACGGTGAGAAGCCATGCGCTCCCAGCCCTGCGGCTGGGAGCGCACGGGCACGAAACCGGGGCGCTGGGGCAGGGGCGCGCGGAATTGGGGGGCAGGGCCGTCCCGGGACGGGGACAATTCGGGGCATGTTGCTGGTACCGGGGGATCCGTTGAATCCGCGGCGGGTGGATCCGCATTTCGCGGGGCAGGCTGATGCTGCGCGGGAGCGCGGGATCACCGTGGCGCGGATCGACCACGACGCGCTCGACCGGCCTGATCTGGCCGTCGCCGGAGTGCCTGCGGGTGAGGATGCGGTGTACCGCGGCTGGATGATGACGACCACCCAGTACGACGGATTCGCCAAGGCACTCGCGGATCGCGGGGTCACGTTGCGGACCAATGCCGACGAATACCGCGCGGCCCACGAACTGCCCGGCTGGTACCACGAACTCCGCCCGGCGACTCCCGAGTCGGTGTGGACCGAAGGCCCGGATCTCCAGGCACTCGGCGCTCTCGCGAACCAGTTCGGCGGCGGACCCGCGGTACTGCGGGATTTCGTACCGCGTGATTTCGAGGGGCATGCCACGCACCACTGGGACGAGGCGGCGTACATCCCGGATGTCGCGGATGCCGCCGCCGTGCGCCGGGTCGCCGAGCGGTTCCTGGAGTTGCGGGATGACTCGTTCGCCGGCGGCTTCGTGTTGCGCCGGTTCGAGGAGTTCACTGGCCCCGAGGCAAGAACCTGGTGGGTCGGCGGCCGCTGCGCCCTGATCACCCCACACCCCGACACCCCCGACGAACTCCCCGAAGGCCTGGACCTGGTCGAGGTGGAACCACTGGTGGCCACCCTGCATCTCCCCTTCGTCGCGGTCGACCTGGTCCGCCGTACAGACGGCGCCCTGCGAATAGTCGAACTAGGCGACGCCCAGGTCAGCGACTGGCCTTCTTCTCGCGACCCCTCCGCACTCATCACCGCGTTGTTCTGACCGGTCAGCCGTGCAACCTCGGCGACACCCGGATCCGTTGTAGGGGTATGCAACCAACAGCCTCATGGAGGCGCCCGTGAAACACGACGACGAGTTCGAGATGTTCGTTCGCGGCCGTCGCAGTCACCTGGTCGGCACTGCGACCGCGCTGACAGCAGGGGACACGTTCCTGGCTGAGGACCTCGTCCAGGGCACGCTGGTCCGCCTCTACCTCGCCTGGGGACGGGCGCGGTCCGGCAATGTCGAGGCCTATGCCCGGCGCGTCCTGGTCAACGCGTTCATCGACCACCGACGCCGTCCCTTCGTACGCCGAGAGCGTGCCGTTGCGTCGCTGCCCGACGCCGCCGCACGTCGGAGCGCCGACACGGACGACACCCACCTGCTCGCCGCCCTGGCCACACTGCCCCCCAGGATGCGGGCAGCGGTCGTCCTGCGGCACGTCGAGGACCTGAGCGTCGAGGACGCCGCCACGGCACTGGGCTGCAGCACCGGAACCGTCAAGAGTCAGACCGCTCGAGGTATCGCCAAACTGCGCGACGCCCTCGACAACGAATCTGTCAGTACCGCACCCAAAGGAGACCTCTCATGAGCAACGTCATCGATCAGCTCGCCGGCCTCGGCACTGACGGCGAGCTACCAGCACCCGATGACATCGTCCGAGGCGATCTGCTCCGCGGCCGGGCAGCGCAGCGGCGCCGCCACTTCCGTCGCGGCGTCACCGGCCTCGGAGCCACTGCCGCTGTCGCCGTCGCGGCGGTCGCCTTCACAGCCGGTCAGCCGTCGCAGGGTCCGGCGTCCACCGGGCTCGACCTGGTCGCCTACACCGGCACCCAACTGCCCGGCTTCACCGTCGGGAAGGTGCCCGAGGGCTTCGTCCTGCAGGGTTCCAACTCCTACAGCCTCGACGTCGCCCGGCCCGACGACAAGACCCCGCTCGATTCCTACGAAGGCAAGCTCGTCGTGAGCCTGCAGTCCAAGGACCAGGGGGTCATCCCCGACGGCAAGGCGGTCGAGGTCAACGGCCGACCCGGCACGATCACGAAGGTCGACCCCACCGCCGCTCAGCTCTACTACTCCGACGGCAGTGACAACAAGATCGTCATCCAGGCCGCGACCAAGCTCGGCCTGACCGACGAAGAGCTGGTCGAGTTCGCCACCTCGGTGACCGTCACGGCCAAGGCACAGGCAGGCGCCGGCTGACCGACAGCGCACAACGAGCCGGCACAGCCGTCTTTCGGGAGCCGCATGGCGCCTCCCGGAGCGGTTGTGCCCGGTCGTGTGCGGATGCGGGACAATGGTGGGGATGACGCTGACCGAGATGCTGCCGGGGACCACTGAAGCCGATGACCTGTATGACGCGTTCGCGCGCTGGGTGGGCGAACAGGGGATCTCGTTGTACCCGGCGCAGGAGGAAGCGCTGATCGAGGTGATGACCGGGTCGAACGTGATCCTGTCCACCCCGACCGGGTCCGGGAAGAGCCTGGTCGCCACCGGTTCGCACTTCGCGGCCCTCGCGAACGGGACCCGGACCTTCTACACCGCCCCGATCAAGGCGCTGGTGTCGGAGAAGTTCTTCGCCCTCTGCGACATCTTCGGCGCGGACAAGGTCGGCATGCTCACCGGTGACGCCTCGGTCAACGCCGGCGCCCCGATCATCTGCTGCACCGCCGAGGTGCTGGCGAACATCGCCCTCCGCGAAGGCAATGCGGCCGATGTCGGCCAGGTCGTGATGGACGAGTTCCACTTCTACTCCGAACCCGACCGCGGCTGGGCCTGGCAGGTGCCGTTGCTGGAACTGCCGAAGGCGCAGTTCATCCTGATGTCGGCGACGCTCGGCGATGTCGAGCGCTTCAAGATCGACCTCAACCGCCGGACCGGCCGCCCGACCTCCATCGTGTCGTCCGGCGAGCGACCCGTTCCGCTGATCTACAAGTACGTCACCACGCCGCTGCACGAGACGCTCGCCGAGCTCCTGGTGACGCACCAGGCCCCCGTGTACGTCGTCCACTTCACGCAGGCGTCTGCCCTGGAACGCGCCCAGGCGCTGACCAGCATCAACGTGGCGACGAAGGAGGAGAAGGACAAGATCAAGGAGCTGATCGGGCACTTCCGCTTCAGCCCGGGCTTCGGCAAGACGTTGCAGCGACTGATCATGCACGGGATCGGCGTCCACCACGCGGGCATGCTGCCGAAGTACCGGCGGCTGATCGAGCAGCTCGCGCAGGCCGGCCTGCTGAAGGTCATCTGCGGCACTGACACCCTCGGCGTCGGGATCAACGTGCCGATCCGCACGGTCCTGCTGACGGCTCTGAGCAAGTACGACGGACGCCGGCAGCGCATTCTCAAGGCGCGCGAGTTCCACCAGATCGCCGGTCGCGCGGGCCGCGCCGGATACGACACCTCTGGCACCGTTGTCGTGCAAGCGCCGGATCACGTCGTGGAGAACGTCAGGCTGATGGCCAAGGCCGGCGACGACCCGAAGAAGCAGCGCCGAGTGCAACGGAAGAAGCCGCCGGAGGGGTTCGTCACCTGGGGCGAGGACACCTTCGACCGGCTGGTCGCGGCCGAGCCGGAGGCGCTGCAGTCGCGGATGCGGGTCAGCCACGCGATGCTGCTGAACGTGATCGCCCGCGACGGCGACGCGTTCGCGAGCATGCGGCACCTGCTGCAGGACAACCACGAGGACTCCCGCGCGCAGCTCCGCCTGATCCGCCGCGCGATCCAGATCTACCGCACGCTGCTCACCGCCGGCGTCGTCGAGCGGCTCGACGAGCCCGATGAGAACGGCCGATCGCTCAGGCTGACGGTCGATCTGCAGAAGGACTTCAGTCTCAACCAGCCGCTGTCCACGTTCGCGCTGGCGGCGCTCGACCTGCTCGACCCCGAGGACCCGACGTACGCGCTCGACGTCGTCTCGATCATCGAGGCGATCCTCGAGGACCCGCGTCCCGTCCTGCTCGCGCAGCTGCATCACGCCAAGGGCGAGGCCGTGAACTCGATGAAGGCCGACGGCATCGAGTACGAGGAGCGGATGGAGCTGCTCGAGGAGATCAGCTGGCCGAAGCCGCTGGAAGAGTTGCTCGAGGCAACCTTCGACATGTACCGGCAGACGCACCCGTGGATCGCGGACACCGGGTTGTCGCCGAAGTCCGTCGTCCGGGACATGTTCGAGCGGTTCATGACGTTCGGCGAGTTCATCCAGTACTACGGCCTCGCGCGCTCCGAGGGCGTCGTGCTGCGCTATCTCTCCGACACCTACAAGGCGCTGCGGCAGACCGTGCCGCCGGACAAGGTGAATGAGGATCTCACCGACCTGATCGAGTGGCTCGGCGAAGTGGTCCGTCAGACCGACTCCAGCCTGCTCGACGAGTGGGAAGAGCTGACCAACCCTACGACCGACGAAGTTGTCGCGCCGGTCCCGGTCGGCCCGCGCCGAATCACCTTGAACAGCAGGGCTTTCCGCGTTTTGGTCCGCAACGCGATGTTCCGCCGGGTCGAGCTGGTCTCCTTGCACCGCTGGGCCGAGCTCGGCCAGCTGGACAACGACTCCGGCTGGGACGCGGGCCGCTGGGCAGAAGCCGGTACTGCGTACTACGCGGAACACTCGTCACTCGGCACCGGACCGGCAGCTCGTGGACCCGGCCTGTTCATGGTCGAGGAGCACCCGGGCTACTGGGAGGTCCAGCAGATCATCGACGACCCAGAAGGCAACCACGACTGGCGGATCAACGCCACCATCGACCTGGACGCCTCCGACGAAGCCGGCGACCTCGTCCTCGAAATGGTGTCGTTCAAGCCCCTGTAGCCACCGGGGTCTGCAACGAACGGATCTCCTTTGCGGCCATCGGCAGAGCCGACAGTGCAATACCTATGCTGCCGACGGCCACCGCCGCCGTCGTCCCGAAGGTGGCGCCCAGTACTCCGCCGAGAGCCGCCCCGACCGGGAGTACGCCGTACGTGAAGGTCCGGTACGCCCCGTTGCTGCGGGCAAGGGTGCTGCGCGGGATGAGGAGCTGGCGGATCGTCACGGACAACACGTTCGCGCTGCCGAGCCCGATGCCCGCGCCGAACTGCACTGCGCCGAGGAGTGCGCCGTACAGGACTCCGCGGCCAGGCAGCAAGGCCAGTAGCAGCGGTAGACCGGTCGACAGGACGAGGGACGCGCCGAAGGCCCGGCCGTAGCCGAGTCTCTTCGCTAGGCGGAGACCCAGCATCGCCCCGACGAAGGCGCCGATTCCCCCGGCGCTCAGGGCCAGGCCGTAACCGCCGGCGGAGAGACCGCGATCCTTCACCGCCATGATCACCAGATTGACGACCAGGATCTGCGCGGAAGCGTTGTAGAGCGCGGCATGAGCCGTCAAGGAACGCAGGAAGGGGCTCACCTTGATCTGCCGCACTCCCTCCCACAAACCCGCCTTCCCCGCGACTGCCGCCACTGGCCCCCCTTCGACCGCCGGGCGGGCCTCCGGCCTTCGGGCCGCCGCCACGCCCAAGGCGCTAGCGACGTACGAGCCCGCATCGACGGCCAGAGCAACGGCAGGGCCGAACAGTTGCACCAGCAGACCCGACAGCCCAGGCCCACCAACCTGCGCTGCTGTGGACGAGCCTTGCAGCGCCCTGTTGGCCGCCGGCAGCTCCTCCTCAGCCACGAAGTCCGGGAGGTAGGCAAAGGAAGCGATGTCGAACACGACGCTTGCAGCTCCAACAACCAAGGCAACGACGACCAGCAGCGACAAGCTCAGGCTGTCGAGCGCCCAGGCGATCGGAACGGCCGCCAGCGCGAGCGCCCGGAGTACGTCGGCGATCACCATCACGCCACGCTTGCGGCGGCCCTCCAGCCAGTGCCCCGCGAGCAGCGGGAGCACAGCACTCGGCAGGTAGGTCGCCGTCGCGATCGCGCTGACTCCGGCCGCTCCCGTGTCGAGAGTGATGGCCGCCGTCAGCGGTAAGGCGACTGCTGTCACCTGTGTACCTACCGCGGAAACCGTGTGGCCCGCCCAGAAGCGCCGGAAGTCCCGGTCCTTGCTCAGCATCGTTACCTCTATCTCCCCGTCATCCGGTAACAGCGTTACCGAATCATGCCCATAAAGCGGTAACCTCGCAACTGTGATCCAGCCAGGAGAACGCACACCGGCCCCGGAGCCGCTGGTGCTCGTGCAGGATCTGGCGAACACGGTCGACCTGGAGATGGAGCGCGATCAGCTGCGCTCCCCTGCGGACCTGACGGACTTCGCGGCCGCCCACGGGCTGCGACTGAAGTTCAACGCCGAGGATCTGGCGGAAGCGCTGGAGTTCCGCGAAGCGCTGCGTGATGTGTGCCAGGCCCACGCAGGGGTGGACACACCGGCCGCGTCGGGAGTCGTCCTGGACCGGCTGCTGGCTCAGGCGCACTTACGACTGGTGTTGGGCGTCGATGGCAGCGCTGCCGTTCAGCCCGCCGAGGGGCTCAATGGTCTCGGCGCGCTGGTAGCGAGAATGGCTGCGGACATAGCGGCCTCGGTCGTCGACGGCACGTGGCCACGACTCAAAGCGTGTGCGGCGGACAGTTGCCGCTGGGTCTATTACGACCGCAGCCCAGCCGGCCGAAGCCGCTGGTGCACGATGGCGCTCTGCGGCAGCAGGAACAAGATGCGTCAGTACCGCGCCCGCAACTAGCGTCCGCAAACAGGTCTAGCAACAGGGGCCCGCAGCTAGGCCTTGCTGGTGGGCCACTCCACGTCGACGTCGGTCGCCTGCTCGTAGTCCACGCCGTCCACATCGAAGCCGTAGAGCCGCCGCACTTCTTGGTAGAACCAGACGGTGTCAGCGACATCAGCAATGTTCTCCTGTGTCACTGCCTCCCACTGCTCCCGTACTGCGGCCTGCACGTCCGCGGCCAGCTCCCAGCGATCCAGGCGGATGCGGCCGTCCTCGTCGAGTTCTGGCTCCACAGCGCCGGTCAGCTGGTCCCACAACGCGATGGATTGCTGCATCGGCGTCTGCATCTGCTCACCAAGCACCTTGTGCAGCAGGCTCACGTACAGCCCGATGCCCGGGATCGCGGACGACGCCTGCGTGACCGCGGCACCGTTCACGGACGTCCGCGCCAGCACGCCGTCCCGCTTGCTGAGAGAGCGCGCGGTCTCCTCCAGATGAGCCTTGGCCGCGCCGATCGAGCCCTGCCGGTAGATCGGCCCCGTCAGCTCCGAACCGATGTACGTCAACGCCACGGTGCTGAATCCATCGTTGAGCAGCTTCCGCTCCTCCAACGCATCCACCCAGCGCGTCCAGTCCTCGCCGCCCATCACCTGCACGGTCTCGGCAACCTCGTCATCGGTAGCGACGTCGATTCCGACCTCCTGGAGCACCGGCTCGCCGCCGTCGTAGGCAAGGCTCTTGGTCTGCGCCGGCTGCCCGATCGCCTTGATCGCGGACTGGTATGTGGTGTCGGTGCGCGGATCGACCCTGCGCGGCGCGGCGACACTGTAGATCAGGTAGTCCACTCCCCCGAACCGCTCAGCAACGAGGTCGAGCACCTCCGCCTTCGTCGTGTCGGCGAACGCGTCCGCATTGACGAAGTGGAACTCCCGGCCCAGCTCTTCCGCGTAGGCGGAGGTCGCCGCGGTGCGATACCACCCCGCCGTGGCGGTCCGGCGTACGGTCGCAGCCTTCTCGAACGAGACACCGACGCCGTTGATCCCGTAGCGCGCCAGCCCGGCAACAGTCGCCGCCAGCCCGTATCCCGAGCTCGACCCGACCACGAGTGCGACCGGCCTGGCGTCCGGAGTACGGGCCTCGACCTGCGCCGTCAGCTCCCTGACCAGTCGTTCGCAGCCCGCGGGATGCGAGTCCAGGAACAGGAATCCACGGCCTACTGGCTTGACTACGCGCTCACTCATGCCAGGACCCTAACCCGCGAATCCGTCCGACCGGCCGAGAGTTCCGAATGAGTGCCGGGAAAGTGCCGCCTCAGTTCCAGTACAGTTCCGCGTCGTCCGGCTCGACAGTGACGTCGGCGCCGAGGCGGCGGAGGTTGCCCGCGAAGTCGGTATAGCCGCGGTGCACGTGGTGGGCGGCTGAGACCAACGTCTCGCCCTCGGCCGCAAGACCCGCGATCACCAAAGCGGCACCGGCGCGGATGTCGCTGGCGACCACCGGCGCACCCGACAGCCGCGGCACACCTCGTACGACGGCGTGGTGGCCGTCGGTCTGGATGTGGGCGCCGAGGCGGGTCAGCTCCTGGGCGAAGATGAACCTGCCCTCGAACAGGTTCTCCGTCACCATCGCGGCACCGTCGCTGATCGCGTTCATCGCGATCACGAAGGCCTGCAGATCGGTCGCGAAGCCCGGGTACGGCAGCGTCACCACGTCCACCGGCCGGGGCCGGTCATTCATCACCACGCGCAGTCCCGGCTTCGTCACGGTGATCTCGGCGCCGGCCTTGTGCAGCTTGTCCAGCGGCAGTTCGAGGTGATGCGCCTGACCGTTCGTGACGGTGATGTCGCCCTTGGTGATGGCCGCGGCGAACGCCCAGCTGCCGGTCACGATCCGGTCCGGTACGACGGTGTGGTCGACCGGCTGCAACAGCCCGTCCACCCCGGTCACCTCGATCCGCGGCGACCCGGCACCGTCGATCTGCGCGCCCATCTCGACCAGCATCGCGGCGATGTCCTGGATCTCCGGCTCACGAGCCGCGTTCTCGATCACCGTGGTGCCCTTGGCGAGCACCGCCGCCATCATGATCGTCTCGGTCGCGCCGACGCTCGGGAAGTCCAGCCAGACCTCGGCACCGTGCAGGCCCTGCGGTGCCTCGGCGATCACGAAACCGTGCTCGATATGGACTTTGGCGCCCATCGCCTCCAGGCCGGCCACATGCATGTTCAGCCCGCGGGACCCGATGTTGTCACCGCCCGGCAGCGCCACCTCGGCCTGACCACACCGGCCCAGCAGCGGTCCGAGCACCGAGATCGAGGCCCGCAGCTTGCGGACCAGCTCGTAGTCACACTGGTGCCCGATCTCCCCGGGCACCGCGACAGTCGCAGTACCGGCCTCCGCGTCGACCTTCACCGAGCAGCCCAGGGTGTCCAGCAACTGGGCCATGAAGGTGACGTCCAGAATGCTCGGCACCCCGCGGAGCGTCGTCGTTCCTTCAGCCAGCAACGCGGCCGCCATCAGCTTCAGCACGCTGTTCTTCGCGCCTGCCACTTCGACCGAGCCCTCGAGCCGTGCCTCACCCGCGATCCGAAACCGTTCCACCTGCTGACTGTATCGGGCGGCGATCTCAGCCTTGCGTAGAGTGCCGTGACATGGCTGTGAACTTGACGCGGATCTATACCCGGACCGGAGACGCCGGCGAGACCCGCCTAGGCGATATGAGCAAGACCACGAAGACCGATCCCCGCCTGGTGGCGTACGGGGAGGTCGACGAGGCCAACTCCTCGATCGGCGTCGCCATCGCAGGCGGTTACCTCAACAGTTCCCTGGTGGTGCTGTTGACGAGGATCCAGAACGACCTGTTCGACGTGGGTGCCGACCTGTGCAACCCGATCACGCCGGACCCGGAGTACCCGCCCCTGCGCATCACCCAGGACTACATCGACCGGCTCGAAGGCTGGTGTGACGAGTACAACAGCCGTCTGACCAAACTCCGCTCCTTCATCCTCCCGGGCGGTACGCCGGGCGCCGCGTACCTGAACGTGGCCCGCACAGTCACACGTCGCGCGGAACGAGCCGGCTGGGCAGCGGTGGAAGCCCACGGCCCGTCGGTGAACCTCCTCGCCCTCACCTACCTGAACCGCCTCTCCGACCTCCTCTTCATCCTCGGCCGAGTAGCCAACCTCTCCTCCGGCGGCGACGTCCTCTGGGTCCCCGGCGGCGACCGCGACAAGCAGCAGCAGCAGTAGTCAGCGGCGGCTGCGGGCGCGGTACTCCGTGGGCGTGGAGCCGACGAGGCTGCGGAAGCGGCGAGCGAAGTACGTCGGATCGTCCCAGCCAACCGCAGCACCCACTCGCGCGGCCGGGAGATCGGTCTGCGCAAGCAAGCTGGCGGCTCGCTCGGCCCGCAGCCGGCCCAGGAATCCCAACGGGCTCAACCCGGTATCACGCCTGAACAGCCTGCTGAGGTACGCCGGGTCCAAGCTGACCGCCGCGGCAACCTCGTCCAACCGCCAGTCCTCGGCAAGCCCCACCTCAAACCGCGCAACAGTCGCCGCCACAGCCCCATGCACCCGCCGCTCCTGCCCCACCGGCTGTTCAGTACGCCCATCAGCCAAAATCCCCAACACCATCACCAACCGCCCCAGCACCCGCCCCGCACCACCACGACCGCTTACACCGTCCTTCGCGCCACCGCTGGCGCCGCCGCGCGTGCCACCGCTTGTCGGGCCGCTCGCGGCGAGGTCGCGCTCGAGCTGAGCGATCTCGGCGATCGCTTCATCGGCCGCGGCCGGCGCGATCTGCGTGATCGCCGCCCCATGCGGAGCCCGCGCGACCGGCCCCGTCCACAGCAGATCCCTCAGCATCGGTATCTGCTGCAGCGCTGACAGTTCCGAGTGCAGCGCCAGCGCCGAGACACAGCAATTGGCAACCACCAGGTCCCGGCACTGACGAAACGCGTGCCACGCGCCAGGCCGCAGTACGACAACTTGCCCATGTCGCACCGCCCGCTCCCCCAGGCTCGTCTGATGCCGCCCGCCACCCGGGCCGATCACCGCGATCTCCAGAAAGTCATGCGCATGCGGCTCAACCTCAGCGGCCAACCTGTGCACCCCACCCCAAACAGGTCCACCAAGAAACAACTCCGCCTCGTGCAACGTCTCCGGCATGTCCGAATCGTACGACTACCGGTCCAGATCGCTCTGTCCCCAACGAGGCACACAAACCACGCTGGATCACATGGAAATCACCGATCAAGTATCCGACGAACTCATCACCTCCTACCGCGAGAACGGATTCGTCCGAGTCCCCTCAATCCTCGCCGCAGCGGAAGTCGACCTCTACGGCACCCACGCGGCCGACTACCTCGAGAAGCACCGAGCCGACCGCCTCCAGCACGACGCCATCTTCAGCCAACTCGTCAACGTCTGGCAGCACGACCCCGTACTACGGGAGCTCACGCTCCACCCCCGCGTCGCCCACATCGCCGAACAGCTCGCCGGATTCCCGCTCCGCCTCTGGCACGACCAGATGCTCGTCAAGGAACCCAACAGCAACGCCGCGACCCACTTCCACCAAGACCGCCCCTACTGGCCCCACGCCAACGACCGCCTCCCCCTGTCAGCCTGGATCGCCTTGGCCGACGTTCCACCGGAACGCGGCTGCATGACCTTCCTCCCCGGCACCCAGACCCGTACCGACCTACTCCCCCAAGACCTCAGCAACGAAGAAGACCTCTTCACTATGGCCCCCGACCTCCGCTGGTCCCCCCGAGTCACCGTGCCGCTCAAGGCAGGCGACTGCACCTTCCACAGCGGCTACACCGGCCACATGGCCCTCCCCAACACCACGGCCCAACCCCGCTTCGCCCACGTCAACATCTACATGGACCGCAACACCACCTACACCGGCCAGCCCCACGTGGTAACCGACCCGCTCGCCTTAACCCCCGGTTCCCCACTCAACGGCTCCCACTTCCCCCACCCTTGGTAACGACCGGCCGCACCTAGTCCTCGGTGGTTGGGATCAGAGGTGACAGGAAGGGGTCGGCTGTTTGGGACAGCCGGCCGCGCGTGAGGACCGTGACGGCATAGGCAGCGGCGGGGCCTGCTTCTTCGTCTAGTTCATAGAGCAGACCAAACGACCCGGGCAGACGCGTAGCGATCATGGCCAGCAATTCGTCGATCCACTCGCCGCGGCCCACACGGCGGTTCGTGTCGCAGTCGACCATGACGTAATACGTTCCGTTCATGACCTCGAGTCGTGGCCTGATGTTGGGGTGTTCGTTGGTGTCGATGAAGGCGCGCACGGCCGCGATCCCCTGCTCCAGTAGACGATCATCCTCGCCTTCTTCCGAGGCCGATTCGCGGAGCTTGAACCACCCGTGCGCTTCGTACATCTGACCAAGCTAGGCCCAACCGGTGTCAGGCAAACCGCCCCTTGAGCGGCATCGTCAGCTTGATCAGCGTCTCCGAGAGTGTTCGATTTGTGTCGGAGTGTATTCGAACATACACTCGATTCATGAGCAGACTCCCCAGCGGCCATCCAGCGGACGGGCCCGACCGGGTCCCGCCGGTGGGCGCTCGCGGGGTGCCGCCAGATGGCGGGCCGGTGCCACCGCG